>NZ_JABWRG010000051.1:0-33400 GCF_014268825.1 Pseudomonas sp. SWRI51
TCTGGTGGGTGCACAGATCCTGGGGCTGCTTCGCAGCCCATCGCGACACAAGGCCGCTCCTACACAATCAAAAGCGACTTGCCCGAAACCATAGAATCTCCCACAAGCATCTGCGCCAGGCATCAATATCGCGGCTCTGCGCGGTTTTTGTGGGAGCTGGCGATAGCCTGCGATGAGGCCGGCAAAGGCTTGCACAAGACCCATCGCTGTAACGGCGCAGTCGGTGCCGCCTAATCCGCACTATTGCAGCTAAATCCCTATCCCCGGCACGGCTATTGCTACACCGCTGGCATCACACCGTTTTTATGACGGTCAGCCATGCGAGAGAGCACCATGCCCCAGGCCGCCCCCAAGTCCCTAGCCCCTGGCGTCCAGGGAGTCATCCCGGTCGAGCAGGAAAGTCGACTGGGCCTGGAACAGGCGTTTGCCCTGTTCAGCCAGGTTTCCACTCAGCTCACCGAGTCCTACGGCATGCTCGAAGCGCGCGTCAGCGAGCTCAAGGGCGAGTTGGCGGTGGTCAGTGCGCAGCGCATGGCCGAGCTTGGTGAAAAGGAACGCCTGGCCAACCGCCTGCAGAACCTGCTCGACCTGCTGCCCGGGGGCGTGATCGTGATCGACGCGCAAGGCTATGTGTGTGAAGCCAATCCCGCCGCCTGCGAGTTGCTCGGCGAGCCGCTGATCGGCTTGCTCTGGCGCGAGGTGATCGCCCGCAGCTTTGCGCCGCGCAAGGACGATGGCCACGAGGTGTCGCTGCGCGATGGCCGTCGCCTGTCCATCGCCACCCGCTCGCTGGATGCCGAGCCTGGCCAGTTGGTGCTGTTGACCGACCTCACCGAAACCCGTCGGTTGCAGGGCCAGTTGGCGCGCCATGAACGGCTGTCCTCGCTGGGGCGCATGGTCGCCTCGCTGGCGCATCAGATCCGCACGCCACTGTCCGCGGCCATGCTGTATGCCAGCCACCTGGCCGATGCTGGGCGCGACCTGCCTGAAGAAACCCGCCTGCGCTTTGCCGGCAGCTTGAAAGAGCGCCTGCAAGAGCTGGAGCACCAGGTGCGCGACATGCTGGTGTTCGCCCGCGGCGAGTTGCCCTTGGTTGATCGCCTGACCCCCAAGGCCCTGTTCCAGGCCTTGCAACACGCAGCGCAAACCCACGTGCAAGGCCATGCGGTGCGCTGGCAGTGCGATGTTCAGCTGGGCGAGTTGCTGTGCAATCGCGACACCCTGGTGGGTGCCGTGCTGAACCTGATCGACAACGCCTCGCAAGCCAGCGCGGAACCTGCGCGGCTCAAGGTTCACCTGTACCGCCGCGAGCAGAACCTGCACCTGTGCATCAGTGATGCGGGCTCTGGTATCGACGCTGAGCTGCTCGGGCGCCTGGGCGAACCTTTCCTCACCACCAAGGCAACCGGCACTGGCCTGGGCCTTGCCGTCGTGCAGGCGGTGGCCCGAGCGCACCAGGGCGTGCTGCGCCTGCGTTCCAGGCCCGGCCGTGGCACCTGTGCCTATGTAGTGCTGCCTTTGATCGGAGCACCGGAGACCCACTGATGGATATCAAGGTATTGCTGGTCGAGGACGACCGTGTATTGCGCCAGGCGCTCACCGATACGCTGGAAATCGGCGGTTTCGCCCACCGCGCCGTGGCGTCGGCCGAAGAGGCCTTGCTGGCTGTTGGCCAGGAGCCGTTCAGCCTGGTCGTCAGCGACGTCAACATGCCGGGTATGGACGGCCATCAACTGCTCGCCCAGCTTGGGCGCAACCACCCGGAGTTGCCGGTTTTGCTGATGACCGCCCACGCTGCGGTCGAGCGGGCGGTGGATGCGATGCGCCAAGGCGCTGTGGATTACCTGGTAAAGCCCTTTGAGCCGCAGGCCTTGTTGAGCCTGGTCGAGCGCCATGCCGCTGGTCGGCTTGGCAATAGCGAAGATGACGGCCCGGTCGCCAGCGAACCTGCCAGCCGGCAGTTGCTGGAGCTGGCGGCGCGGGTTGCGCGCAGCGAGTCGACGGTGTTGATTTCGGGCGAATCGGGCACCGGCAAGGAGGTGCTGGCGCGCTACATTCACCAGCAATCGCCGCGGGCGGCAGCGCCTTTCGTGGCGATAAACTGCGCAGCCATCCCTGACAACATGCTCGAAGCCACGCTCTTCGGCCATGAGAAGGGCTCGTTTACCGGCGCCATCGCTGCCCAGCCTGGCAAGTTCGAGCAGGCCGAAGGTGGCACGCTGCTGCTCGACGAAATTTCCGAAATGCCCTTGGCGCTACAGGCCAAGCTTCTGCGTGTGCTGCAGGAGCGTGAAGTGGAGCGGGTAGGGGGGCGCAAGCCAATTGCACTGGATATCCGCGTGCTGGCCACCACCAACCGCGACTTGGCCGGTGAAGTGGCCGCAGGGCGTTTTCGTGAAGACCTGTTCTACCGTTTGTCGGTGTTCCCGCTGGCATGGAGCGCCCTGCGCGAGCGGCCCGCCGACATTCTGCCGCTGGCCGAGCGCCTGTTGGCGCGGCATGTCGGCAAGATGAAACACGCACCGGTGCGGTTGTCTGCCGATGCCCGCGCCTGCCTGCAAAGCTACGCCTGGCCTGGCAACGTACGCGAGTTGGACAACGCGCTGCAGCGGGCATTGATTCTGCAGCAGGGCGGCGTCATCGAGGCGGCGGATTTCTGTCTGGCCGGCGTCATTCCGTTGTCGGCACCCGGGGTGGCCACTATTGCGCCATTATCCGCAGATTTGACGGTCGAGCAGGGTGGGCTGGGCGACGACATGCGCCGCCATGAATTCCAGATGATCATCGATACCTTGCGTGCCGAACGTGGCCGCCGCAAGGAAGCCGCTGAGCGTCTGGGTATCAGCCCGCGCACGCTGCGCTACAAGCTTGCGCAAATGCGTGATGCCGGCCTTGATGTGGAGGCCGGCCTGTTCGGTTGATGCATCGTTTTGAATGTAAAAACGCGTACTGGCACTGCTCTTGCTAGTTCCAGCCTACCCGCTGCATGACTGTCAAAAAAATGCGGCCGCCGGAGAGAGAAGTCCATGACCCAAGGTGTTGAATTCAATCGTCTGATGTTGGACATGCGTGCCATGCAGGCCGATGCCATGTCGCTGCCCAAAGTCGCTGCAGCCCCTGAGCTGGCGCCGGGTCAGAGCAGCTTTGCCGACATGCTTGGCCAAGCCATCGGCAAGGTCAGCGATGTGCAGCAGGCATCCACCCAGCTGTCCAATGCCTTCGAAATCGGCAAGAGCGGCGTGGACCTGACCGACGTGATGATTGCCTCGCAAAAGGCTTCGGTGTCGTTCCAGGCGTTGACCCAGGTGCGTAACAAGCTGGTGCAAGCGTACCAGGACATCATGCAGATGCCGGTTTAAGGCGAGAGTTGAGTCATGGCCGAAGCAGCAACCGTCGATAACGCCCCCGCCAAAAGCGGGCCGCCAGCAGCCAAGCCGCCGCTGTTCGGTATGTCGTTCCTGGAAAACATCTCGCAGATGCCCATGCTGCGGCAGGTGGGCCTGCTGGTCGGCCTGGCTGCCAGCGTGGCCATCGGTTTTGCCGTGGTGCTGTGGTCACAGCAGCCGGACTACCGCCCGCTGTACGGCAGCCTTGCCGGCATGGACACCAAGCAGGTCATGGACACCCTGGCCGCTGCCGATATTCCCTACAACGTAGAGCCCAATTCCGGTGCCCTGCTGGTCAAGGCCGACGACCTCTCCCGTGCGCGCCTGAAACTTGCAGCTGCAGGTGTGGCGCCAAGCGACGGCAACGTCGGCTTCGAGCTGCTCGACAAGGAGCAGGGCCTGGGTACCAGCCAGTTCATGGAAGCCACCCGCTACCGCCGCAGCCTTGAAGGCGAGCTGGCGCGCACGGTGTCGAGCCTGAACAATGTGAAGGCTGCCCGCGTGCACCTGGCCATCCCGAAAAGCTCGGTGTTCGTGCGTGACGAACGCAAGCCAAGTGCTTCGGTACTGGTCGAGCTGTACCCGGGCCGTGCGCTGGAAGCAGGGCAGGTGATGGCGATCGTCAACCTGGTCGCCACCAGCGTGCCAGAACTGGACAAGTCCCAGGTCACCGTGGTCGACCAGAAGGGCAACCTGCTCTCCGAGCAACTGCAAGACACCGCCCTGACCATGGCCGGCAAGCAGTTCGACTACAGCCGCCGCATGGAAGGCATGCTCACCCAGCGTGTGCACAACATCCTGCAGCCGGTGCTGGGTAATGACCGCTACAAGGCTGAAGTGTCGGCCGACGTCGATTTCAGTGCCGTGGAGTCCACCTCCGAGCAGTTCAACCCTGACCAGCCAGCGCTGCGCAGCGAGCAGTCGGTCAATGAACAGCGCTCCAGTAGCCAGGGCCCGCAAGGCGTCCCCGGCGCGCTGAGCAACCAGCCACCAGGCCCTGCCAGTGCGCCACAGACTACTGGCGGCGCAGCCGGTGCGGCTGGCGCGATCCAGCCTGGCCAGCCGCTGGTCGATTCCAACGGCCAGCAGATCATGGACCCGGCCACCGGCCAGCCGATGCTCGCGCCGTACCCGAGTGACAAGCGTCTGCAGAGCACCAAGAACTTCGAACTCGACCGTTCGATCAGCCATACCCGCCAGCAGCAGGGGCGCCTGACGCGCCTGTCGGTGGCCGTGGTGGTCGACGACCAGGTCAAGCTCGACGCTGCCAACGGCGAAGCCACCCGCAGCCCATGGAACGCCGAAGACTTGGCGCGCTTCACCCGCCTGGTGCAGGACGCCGTCGGCTTCGACGCCAGCCGTGGCGACAGCGTGACCGTGATCAACGTGCCGTTCGCTGCTGACCGTGGCGACGAACTGGTGGATATTCCGTTCTATTCGCAGCCGTGGTTCTGGGACATCGTCAAGCAAGTGCTGGGCGTGGTGTTCATCCTGATCCTGGTGTTCGGCGTGCTGCGCCCGGTGCTCAACAACATTACCGGTGGCGGCAAGCAAGCTGCTGCAGATGGCGACATGGAGCTGGGCGGGATGATCGGTCTGGATGGCGAACTTGCCAACGACCGGGTAAGCCTGGGTGGCCCGACAAGTATTCTGTTGCCAAGCCCTACCGAGGGTTACGAAGCACAGCTCAACGCAATCAAAGGCCTGGTGGCCGAAGATCCGGGCCGCGTGGCCCAGGTCGTGAAAGAGTGGATCAACGACGATGAGTGACAACCGAGCCGTTACCGCCAAGCTGAGCCGTGTCGACAAAGCGGCTATCCTCCTGCTCTCGCTCGGCGAGACCGATGCCGCACAGGTGCTGCGTCACATGGGCCCCAAGGAAGTGCAGCGGGTCGGTGTGGCCATGGCGCAGATGGGCAACGTCCATCGCGAGCAGGTCGAGCAGGTCATGAGCGAGTTCGTCGAGATCGTCGGCGACCAGACCAGCCTGGGCGTGGGCTCCGACAGCTACATCCGCAAGATGCTCAGCCAGGCGCTGGGCGAAGACAAGGCCAACGGCCTGATCGACCGCATTCTGCTCGGTGGCAATACCAGCGGCCTGGACAGCCTGAAGTGGATGGAGCCGCGTGCCGTGGCTGACGTGATCCGCTTCGAGCACCCGCAAATCCAGGCGATCGTGGTCGCCTACCTCGACCCCGACCAGGCCGGTGAAGTGCTGAGCAACTTCGACCATAAAGTGCGCCTGGACATCGTGCTGCGCGTATCGTCGTTGAACACCGTACAACCTGCGGCGCTCAAAGAGCTCAACCAGATCCTCGAGAAGCAGTTCTCGGGCAACTCCAACGCGGCCCGTACCACACTGGGCGGTATCAAGCGCGCTGCCGACATCATGAACTTCCTCGACAGCTCCGTCGAAGGTGCACTGATGGATTCGATCCGCGAGATCGACAGCGAACTGTCCGAGCAGATCGAAGACTTGATGTTCGTCTTCAACAACCTGGCCGACGTCGACGACCGGGGTATCCAGGCGCTGCTGCGCGAGGTGTCCTCGGATGTGCTGGTGGTGTCGCTCAAAGGTGCCGACGAGCGGGTCAAGGACAAGGTCTTCAAGAACATGTCCAAGCGTGCCTCGGAACTGCTGCGCGACGACCTCGAAGCCAAGGGCCCGGTGCGCGTCAGCGACGTGGAAACGGCGCAGAAAGAAATCCTCACCATCGCCCGCCGCATGGCCGAGGCCGGCGAGATCGTGCTCGGCGGCAAAGGCGCCGAGGAAATGATTTAAGCTGCAAGCTTCGAACTGCAAGCTGCAAGTGGAAGCGGGCCTGCGATAGGTGCTTGTCCTTGTGGCTTGACGCTCGAAGCTTGTGATTCAAGAGGCAAGCTGCAATAAGCGCCGCGAACGCGGGCCTGCTTTTACGTGCAGCTTGAAGCTTGCAGCTAACGAGGCTTTTCAGTATGTCCACCACCGTCCATCCCAGCGATCTGATACGCGCCCGTGACCTTGAGGGCGTCGATGTCTGGGCGCTTCCAAGCTTCGACCCGGCGCCGCCGCCGGAGCCTGAACCTGAGCCCGAGATCGTCGAGGAAGTCGAAGAAGTCCCGCTGGATGAAGTCCAGCCGTTGACCCTCGAAGAGCTCGAAGCGATCCGTCAGGAGGCCTACAACGAAGGCTTCGCCACGGGCGAGCGCGAAGGTTTTCACAGCACTCAGATCAAGGTGCGCCAGGAGGCCGAAGTGGCCCTGGCAGCCAAGCTGGTCAGCCTTGAACAACTGATGACGCACCTGCTCGAACCGATTGCCGAGCAGGACACGCAGATCGAAAAAGGCCTGGTGCACCTGGTCGCCAATATGGCGCGCCAGGTGATAGGCCGCGAGCTGCGCGGCGACTCCAGTCAGGTCACCCACGTGCTGCGTGAAGCGCTGAAGTTGCTGCCCATGGGCGCCGAGAACATTCGCATCCACCTCAACCCGCAGGATTTCGAGCTGGCCAAGGCCCTGCGCGAACGCCACGAAGAGAACTGGAAGCTGCTCGAAGACGAAGCCCTGCTGCCCGGCGGCTGCCGCATCGAGACTGCCCACAGCCGTATCGATGCGACCATGGAAACGCGCATCGAGAAGGCGGTTGCGCAGTTGTTCGACCAGTCCCACGATCAGGCGCTGCACCCTTCGACACCTGATATTTCGGTCGACCTGCAGGCCCCCGCGGCCCCGGTGGAGCCCACTGATGCGCCTTGAGCGGACCAGCTTCGGCAAGCGTCTTGAGGGTTACCAGGACGCGGTGAAGCTGCCTGCCCAGCCGGTGGTCGAAGGCCGTCTGCTGCGCATGGTCGGCCTCACCCTTGAGGCCGAGGGGCTGCGCGCCGCAGTGGGCGGCCGCTGCATGGTGATCAACGACGACAGCTATCACCCGGTACAGGTTGAAGCCGAGGTGATGGGCTTTGCCGGTAACAAAGTGTTCCTGATGCCGGTCGGCAGCATTGCCGGCATTGCCCCAGGGGCGCGGGTGGTGCCGCTGGATGACAGCGGCCGCCTGCCCATGGGCATGAGCATGCTCGGCCGGGTGCTCGATGGCGCCGGCCGTGCCCTGGATGGCAAGGGCGGCATGAAGGCCGAAGACTGGGTGCCGATGGACGGGCCGGTAATCAACCCGCTCAACCGCGACCCGATCAGCCAGCCGCTGGACGTTGGCATTCGCAGCATCAATGGCCTGTTGACCGTCGGCCGTGGCCAGCGTCTGGGCCTGTTCGCCGGTACCGGTGTGGGTAAGTCGGTGCTGCTGGGCATGATGACCCGCTTTACCGAAGCCGAGATCATTGTGGTCGGGCTGATCGGTGAGCGGGGCCGTGAGGTCAAGGAGTTCATCGAGCACATCCTCGGCGAGGAAGGGCTCAAACGTTCGGTGGTGGTGGCTTCGCCTGCGGACGATGCGCCTTTGATGCGCTTGCGGGCAGCGATGTACTGCACGCGCATTGCGGAGTACTTCCGCGACAAGGGCAAGAATGTCCTGTTGCTGATGGACTCGCTGACCCGTTTTGCCCAGGCCCAACGTGAAATCGCCCTGGCCATCGGCGAGCCGCCGGCCACGCGTGGCTACCCGCCTTCAGTGTTCGCCAAGCTGCCCAAGCTGGTCGAGCGCGCCGGTAACGGCGAGGCCGGTGGCGGGTCGATTACGGCCTTCTATACCGTGCTCTCCGAAGGAGACGACCAGCAGGACCCTATCGCCGACTCGGCGCGAGGCGTGCTGGACGGCCACTTCGTGCTGTCGCGGCGCTTGGCCGAAGAAGGCCACTACCCAGCCATTGATATCGAAGCGTCGATCAGCCGGGTAATGCCACAGGTGGTCGATGCTGGCCATCTGCGCCAGGCGCAGAAACTCAAGCAGCTGTGGTCGCGCCTGTCGCAGAGCCGCGACCTGATCAGCGTCGGCGCCTATGTAGCTGGCGGCGATCCTGAGACCGACCTTGCCATCGCCTTGCAATCACGCATGGTCGATTATCTGCGCCAGGGGCTCGATGAAAATGTGTCGATGACACAGAGCCGCACCGAGCTTGACGCGATCTTCACGCCTCCAGGCACAGGCCGCTAAACCATGGCCCAGCCAAGTCGCGCTGCGCGCCTGGCGCCAGTGGTGCAAATGGCCGAGGAGGCCGAGCGCAAGGCTGCGCAGCGCCTGGGGCACTTTCAGCAGCAGGTGGCCCAGGCGCAAGCCAAGCTCAAAGAGCTGGAAAGCTTTCGCGAAGGCTACCAGGCGCAGTGGATCGACCGAGGCGGGCAGGGCGTCAACGGCAACTGGCTGGTCAACTACCAGCGCTTTCTTGGCCAGCTCGAGACGGCCATGACCCAGCAGCGCCAGAGCATGGCCTGGCACCAGAACAACCTCAACAACGCCCGTGGCACCTGGCAGCAGGCGTACGCCAAGGTCGAGGGCTTGCGCAAGCTGGTGCAGCGCTACATGGACGAAGCCCGCCGCGCCGAAGACAAGCGCGAGCAGCGCCTGCTCGACGAACTGTCGCAGCGCCTGCCAAGGCAAAGCCCCCTGTAGGAGCGGCCTTGTGTCGCGAAAGGGTCGCGTAGCGGCCCCAGGATCTCGGCTTTATTCAAAAATGCTGGGGCCGCTACGCAGCCCTTTCGCGACGCAAGGCCGCTCCTACAAGGTGCGCTCGGTGGTGGCAACCTTGCACCCTGGGGTGCGCACTGCTAAACCTTTCTAAGCTGCATTCGCCATCATCGAAGGAATCGCTCGCATGGCAGTGGAATCCGTTTTTTCGCAGGAAGGGAAGAAACTCACGATCAAGATCAAGGGCCGCTTTGACTTCGGCAAGCATCAGGAATTCAGGGATGCCTATGAACGTCAGCATCCTGTGCTGGATTCGGTGGTGGTAGACCTGAAGGAAGCCACCTATCTCGACAGTTCTGCGCTGGGTATGCTGCTGTTGCTGCGCGATCACGTCGGTGGCGATGACTCCGACATCCGCCTGGTGCACGCCAGTGATGATGTGCGCAAGGTCCTTGCCATCTCCAACTTCGACAAACTGTTCGATATCAGTTGAGCGCCATCATGCCTGCCAATCAGGCGTTGCGTGTGTTGATCGCTGAGGACGGCGCTGCCGACCGTCTGCTGCTGGCGCAGATCGTGCGCCGCCAGGGGCATGAGGTGTGTACCGCCGAGGATGGCGCGCAGGCCGTGCAGCTGTTCATGCAACAGCGCCCGCAGATCGTCTTGCTCGACGCGCTGATGCCGGTGATGGACGGCTTCGAGGCCGCCCGGCAGATCAAGGCGTTGGCTGGCGAAGCGCTGGTGCCGATCATCTTCCTCACCTCGCTCAACGAAGAGCAGGGGCTGGTGCGTTGCCTGGAGGCAGGCGGCGACGATTTCATGGCCAAACCCTACAGCCCGGTCATTCTGGCGGCGAAAATCCGCGCCATGGACCGCTTGCGGCGGCTGCAGGCGACGGTGCTTGAGCAGCGCGACCAGATTACCCGCCATCACCACCACCTGCTCAACGAACAGCGGGTGGCCAAGGCAGTGTTCGACAAGGTCGCCCACTCCGGTTGCCTCAACGCGCCAAATATCCGTTACCTGCAATCGCCCTATGCGCTGTTCAATGGCGATCTGCTGCTGGCCGCCTACGCCCCTAACGGCGACATGCACCTGCTGCTTGGTGACTTCACTGGCCACGGCTTGCCGGCTGCGGTTGGCGCCATGCCCTTGGCTGAAGTGTTCTATGGCATGACCGCCAAGGGTTACGGCCTGGTCGAGACGCTGCGTGAAATGAACGCCAAGCTCAAGCGCATCTTGCCGGTGGACATGTTTTGCTGCGCACTGCTGCTTAACCTGAGCTTCCAGCGCGGCACGGTGGAGGTGTGGAGCGGCGGCATGCCCGACGGCTACCGCTTGTCAGCGGCGGGAGAGGTGCTGGGCGTGCTGGCCTCGCGCCACCTGCCGTTGGGTATTCTGCCGCCGGAGCGGTTCGACGATTCAACCTGCGTGCTGCCGCTGGCGGAAGGTGAGCGCCTGCTGCTGTTGTCTGACGGGGTGGTCGACAGCGGCGATGCTCAGGAGCGGCTGTTTGGCGAGCAACGCCTGCATCAGGTACTTGCGGCAAATCGGGAGCCTGCGCAGTTGTTCGATGAGCTGATGCAGGCGCTGGCACGCTTTGGCGGCCAGGCGCGGGATGATATCAGCCTGTGCGATGTGCGCATGCTCGGCCCGGACGGCGCGGTGGCGCAGGCGGTCGTGTACTCCGACAGCGGCCGTTCAAGCCCCTTGGACTGGTCGCTGGACTTTGAACTGCGTGGCGACAGCCTGCGCCGTTTCAACCCGGTGCCGTATCTGGTGCAGTTGCTGCAAGAGATTCACGGGCTCAGGCCTAGCAGTGGCTTGTTGCACAGTGTGCTCAGCGAGTTGTACGCCAATGCCCTTGAGCACGGTGTGCTGGGCCTGGATTCATCGCTCAAGCGCGACGCGCAGGGGTTCTCGGAGTACTATCGCCAGCGCGCCGAGCGCCTGGCCGTCGAAGTGGGCGGTGTGGTGCGTATCGGTCTCAGGGTTGAACCCCATGCCACAGGTGGTCGTCTGATGATTGAGGTGCGTGACAGCGGCAGCGGTTTTGACGTCGCGTCGGTGCTGGCGCGCAGCCCGCAGGCCCAAGGCTTCTGCGGGCGCGGGCTGAACCTGGTGCAGCGCCTTGCGCACAGCGCCGAGTGGCTTGATGGCGGGCGCCTGGCGCGGGTGGCGGTGCAATGGTAAAGGGTGGGCCGGGCGGTGGCGCCGGGCCTTTTGCAATCAGGCTTGATCAGGGAGTGAGCACGTGATGGATGTGCACATAGATCACAAGGTCCTTTGCGACCTGCGCGAGATCATGGAGGACGGCTACCTGCAGCTACTGGATACCTTCCTGGAGGATTCCGAGCGGCGCTTGAGCCAGCTGCACCACGCCAAGGACGCAGCCGAGCTTGGCATGGCCGCGCACAGTTTCAAGGGCAGCAGCTCGAACATGGGCGCTGTTGGCCTGGCAGGGTTGTGCCAGGAACTGGAAGACCGGGTCAGGCAGTTGCCGTTGTATGGCATCGAGGACCTGATCAACCGCATCGACCTCGAATACCGTGAAGTGCAGCAGTTTTACGGTAGCGAACGGGAACGAATTTCCGCCGGCTGACAAAGCTGGCGCGAGTTTTGCCTGTCTTTACCCAGATGTTTTATCAAGTTTCTGGTGTGGAGACCTTTCAATGCCTGTGGCACCTAACCCATTGTTGCAAGCCGGCCTGCTGAACAAGCCTTCGCGCCCGGCGGCAGGCGTTGCCGAAAAACAGCCACAGCCCGCGGCAGACAAGGGCCCAAGCTTTGAAAAAGTGATGGTCAAGCAAGGCCGTGACGCGGTCCCTGCGCGTGATGACAAAGTGGCCAAAGGCCCCGCCCAGGCCAGCCCGAAAGACAAACCGGCGGCTGCCGACAACGGCAAGAAAGATGACGCTGCAACGCCAGCGGTTGCCGATGACGGCAATGCCTTGCCAGTCACGCCGGTTGCCGAGGCAAGCGACGGCGACACTGCGCCATCCCTGGATTCGTCGCTTGTAGCGGGCCAGGTCACCGACGCCCAGCCCGGCGCGCAGTTGCTTCAGGCCCAGGCCGAAGCCGTCGCCCCGGTGTTGCAGGCGGCAGCCCAACCGGCCGTGAGCGCCGCAGCGGCAACGCCTGCGCCGGCAGAATTCGACCCCGAAGCCGACCCCTTGGCCGACATGCCGACCTTGCGCTTGGCGCTGGAGCAGACTGCCCAGGCGCAGGGGACCACCTCTGCGCACGCCGCCAGCGCGCGAAGCGAGGCGACTGCCCAGCAACCAAATGACTCGAACGCGGCAGCCGTCAATACCTTGGCGAACCTGGTGCAGAAGGGGGAGGCCGAGCCTGGCAGTTCCGAGCGTGGTGACAAAGCCTTTACCGGGCTGCTCGACGATGGCCTCAAGGATCTCAAGAACGCCAGCAGCGACACCCGCGTGGACGATTTCGCCAATCGCCTGGCGAGCCTGACCCAGGCTGCCACCGCCAAGACCGCCAATGCCGTGCCGGTGACCCCAAGCCCCTTGCAGCAGCCGCTGTCGATGAACCAGGGTGGGTGGACTGAGGGCCTGGTCAACCGAGTCATGTACCTGTCCAGCCAGAACCTAAAGTCCGCTGATATCCAGTTGGAGCCCGCCGAGCTTGGGCGCCTGGACATCCGCGTCAACGTTGCGGCGGACCAATCCACGCAAATCCACTTCGTCAGTGGCCACGCCGGCGTGCGCGATGCCCTCGACAGCCAGGCCCACCGCCTGCGTGAACTGTTCGCCCAGCAGGGCCTGGCGCAACCGGATGTCAGCGTTGCCGACCAATCCCGTGAGCAACAGCAGCAGCAGGCCCAGCAGGGCGGCTCGAACCTCTCCGGCGTTGCCGCCCGCCGCGCCGCCAATGGTGCAGGCGAGGGCGAAAATGTGGCCGACGCCACACAGCCGGTCGAGCAGCAAGTGGTGATTGGCGACAGCGCGGTCGATTACTACGCCTGATCGATGCCTTACCCCCTGTAGGAGCGGCCTTGCGCCGCGAAGGGCTGCGTAGCAGCCCCAGGATTTTTGAATAGGCCGAGATCCCGGGGCCGCTACGCAGCCCTTCGCGGCGCAAGGCCGCTCCTACAGGGATCGCGTTGTCCTTTGGGGCACAAAAAACTCGTTGCGACAAATCTGGCATAACACTTGCTCAAGCCTCGTCATCCTCTTTGAAACCCTGATGGACGACGGATTATTGGCATGGCTAAGACCGACGCAGTGAAAGACCCCGCCGCTAAAGGCAAACTCAAGATGATCCTGCTGCTGGTGGTGGCCCTGCTGCTGGCCGTCGGCCTTTCGGTGGGCGCTACCTGGTTCTTCATGCACAAGGGCGAAACGGCTCCGGCAGTCGACCCCGCCGCAGCCAACGTCAAGCAGGCGGCGATCTACGAGCCGCTGGCGCCAGCCTTCGTGGTCAACTTCAACCAGAATGGCCGCCAGCGCTACATGCAGGTGAGCATCACCATGCAGGGCCGCAGCCAGGCCGATCTCGATGCGCTGAAAGTGCACATGCCGGTGATTCGCAACAACCTTGTGATGATGTTCTCTGGTCAAGGCTTCGACGTACTGGCCAACAGCCCGGTCGGTCAAGAGATGCTGCGCCAGAAAGCCACCGCCGTGGTGCAGGAAGTCGCCCAGAAAGAAGTCGGCAAGCCGGTCATCGACCAGCTGCTGTTCACCAACTTCGTATTGCAGTAGGAGCACACCGATGGCCGTGCAGGACCTGCTGTCCCAGGATGAGATCGACGCCCTGTTGCATGGGGTGGACGATGGCCTGGTCACCACCGAAAGCGGTGGTGACCCCGGCAGTATCAAAAGCTACGACCTGACCAGTCAGGACCGTATCGTCCGGGGGCGCATGCCGACCCTGGAGATGATCAACGAGCGTTTCGCCCGTTATACCCGCATCAGCATGTTCAACCTGCTGCGCCGCTCGGCGGACGTAGCCGTGGGCGGCGTGCAGGTGATGAAGTTCGGTGAATACGTACACTCGCTGTACGTGCCCACCAGCTTGAACCTGGTCAAGATCAAGCCGCTGCGTGGCACCTCGCTGTTCATCCTCGACGCCAAGCTGGTGTTCAAGCTGGTGGACAACTTCTTCGGTGGCGACGGCCGTCACGCCAAGATCGAGGGGCGTGAATTCACCCCCACCGAGCTGCGCGTGGTGCGCATGGTGCTGGACCAGTGCTTCGTCGACCTCAAGGAAGCCTGGCAGGCGATCATGCCGGTCAACTTCGAGTACATAAACTCCGAGGTCAACCCGGCCATGGCCAACATCGTCGGCCCGAGCGAGGCGGTGGTGGTGTCGACCTTCCACATCGAACTTGATGGCGGTGGTGGCGACCTGCACGTGACCATGCCGTACTCGATGATCGAGCCGGTGCGCGAAATGCTCGATGCGGGCTTCCAGTCCGACCTGGACGACCAGGACGAGCGCTGGGTCAAGGCCCTGCGCGAGGACGTACTGGACGTCAACGTACCGATTTCGGCAACGGTTGCGCGGCGCCAGATGAAACTGCGCGACATCCTGCACATGCAGCCGGGTGATGTGATCCCGGTGGAACTGCCTGAGCACCTGGTGCTGCGCGCCAACGGTGTGCCGGCGTTCAAGGCGCGCCTGGGTTCGCACAAAGGCAACCTGGCGCTGCAGGTCATCGACCCGATCCCGCGCCGCTGAGGCGCAACGGTCGCATTAAACGAATTGAATGGCTGTCGAGGAAATCATGGCTAACGAAAACGACATCAACGCTTCCGACGATCAGGCCCTGGCCGATGAATGGGCCGCAGCCCTGGAAGAAACCGGCGATGCCGGCCAGTCCGACATCGACGCACTGCTGGCGGCAGACAGCGGCAGTGATCGCCTGCCGATGGAAGAGTTCGCAAGCTCGCCCAAGCCCAACGAGAACGTCAGCCTCGAAGGGCCGAACCTGGACGTGATCCTGGACATTCCAGTGAGCATCTCCATGGAAGTGGGCAGCACCGAGATCAACATCCGCAACCTGCTGCAGCTCAACCAGGGCTCGGTGATCGAGCTCGACCGCCTGGCCGGTGAGCCGCTGGACGTGCTGGTCAACGGCACCCTGGTCGCCCATGGCGAGGTGGTCGTGGTCAACGAAAAGTTCGGCATCCGCCTGACTGACGTGATCAGCCCCAGCGAACGTATCAAGAAGCTGCGCTGAGTGAAGGGCACCTTGCGGGCCATTGCGGCCGTGGGCGCGTTGTTGCTCAGCGAAGTGGCCATCGCCCAGGCCCAGCCTGTGCAGACCACTGCGTCGGCAACCCCCGGCGGCCTTGGCGGGCAGCTGGCGCAGATGCTCTTCGGGCTGCTGTTGGTAGTGGGCCTGATCTTCTTCCTGGCCTGGCTGCTGCGGCGCATGCAGGGCACCGCTCAGCGCGGCGCGCCAGTGATCGAGATCGTCGGCACCCGTGCCATCGGCCCGCGCGATCGTCTGTTGTTGATACAGGTGGGCAAGGAGCAGATTCTGATCGGCCACTCGCCGGGCAGCATCGAGGCCCTGCATGTGCTGGCCGAGCCGGTCGAGGTGCCCAATAGCGCCCGCCAGGCAACGCCGGAATTCGCCCAGCGGCTGCTTGAGCTGATGGGCAAGGATCAAAAGGACAAGACGTGATGATGGGCGCAACGCGCTTGCTGTTGACTCTGGCGCTGCTGATGGCAGCACCACTGGCGCTGGCCGCCGACCCGCTGTCGATCCCGGCCATTACCCTGTCAAACGGGGCGGACGGGCAGCAGGAATATTCGGTCAGCCTGCAGATTCTGCTGATCATGACGGCGCTGAGCTTCATTCCGGCGTTCGTCATCCTGATGACCAGCTTTACCCGCATCATCATCGTGTTCTCGATTCTGCGTCAGGCCCTGGGCCTGCAGCAGACGCCATCGAACCAGGTGCTGACCGGCATGGCGCTGTTCCTGACCATGTTCATCATGGCGCCGGTGTTCGACCGGGTGAACAAGGACGCGATCCAGCCTTACCTGGCTGAGCAGATGACCGCCCAGCAGGCCATCGACAAGGCGCAGGTGCCGCTCAAGGACTTCATGCTGGCGCAAACCCGGCAGAGCGACCTGGACCTGTTCATGCGTCTGTCCAAGCGCACCGATATCACCGGCCCCGACCAAGTGCCGTTGACCATCATGGTGCCGGCGTTCGTCACCTCTGAGCTCAAGACGGCGTTCCAGATCGGTTTCATGATCTTCATCCCGTTCCTGATCATCGACATGGTGGTGGCCAGTGTGCTGATGGCCATGGGTATGATGATGCTGTCGCCGCTGATCATCTCGCTGCCGTTCAAGATCATGCTGTTCGTGCTGGTGGATGGCTGGGCCTTGATCATGGGCACCCTTGCCGGCAGTTTCGGCGGCGTCTGACACCGCCCCAGGAGAGCTTCGATGACCCCGGAAATTGCCGTTGACCTGTTTCGCGACGCGCTCTGGCTGACCACCTTGATGGTCGCAACGCTGGTGGTCCCCAGCTTGCTGGTGGGGCTGGTGGTGGCGATGTTCCAGGCCGCCACGCAGATCAACGAACAAACCCTGAGCTTTCTGCCGCGCCTGCTGATGATGCTGATCACGCTGATCATTGCCGGGCCTTGGCTGGTGCAGAAGTTCATGGAGTACTTCATCAGCCTGTACACCAACATCCCGCAGTTGATCGGCTGAGGCGGCCATGCTGGAGCTGACCGACACGCAGATCGGCACCTGGGTCGCCACGTTCATCCTGCCGTTGTTCCGGGTGACGGCGGTGCTGATGACCATGCCGATCTTCGGCACCAAGATGCTCCCGGCGCGCCTGCGGCTGTACGTGGCTGTGGCCATCACCGTGGTGATCGTGCCCGCGCTGCCGCCGCTGCCGCAGTTCGACCCTCTGAGCCTTCGCGGCCTGCTGCTGTGCGCCGAGCAAATCATCGTTGGCGCCTTGTTCGGCTTCTCGTTGCAGTTGTTGTTCCAGGCGTTCGTGATTGCCGGCCAGATCGTTGCCGTGCAGATGGGTATGGCGTTCGCCTCGATGGTGGACCCGGCCAACGGCGTCAACGTGGCGGTGGTCAGCCAGTTCATGACCATGCTGGTGAGTGTGCTGTTCCTGCTGATGAATGGGCACCTGGTGGTGTTCGAAATCCTCACCGAAAGCTTCACCACGCTGCCGGTCGGCAATGCGCTGGTGGTTGAGCATTTCTGGGATGTGGCCGGGCGCCTGAGCTGGGTGCTGGGCGCGGGATTGCTGTTGATTCTGCCGGCGATCGCCGCGCTGTTGGTGGTCAACATCGCGTTTGGCGTGATGACCCGCGCGGCGCCGCAATTGAACATTTTCTCCATCGGTTTCCCGCTGACCCTGGTGCTGGGTATCGCCATCTTCTGGGTCGGCCTTGCCGATATTCTTTCCCATTACCAGGCACTGGCCAGCGAAGCGCTGCAGTGGCTGCGTGAGCTGGCGCGGGCGAGCTGAGCATGGCTGAGAGCGAGAGCGGTCAGGACAAGACAGAAGACCCCACCGACAAGCGCAAGACCGACTCGCGCAAAAAAGGTGAGGTGGCGCGCTCCAAGGAGCTCAACACGGTAGGCGTCACGCTTGCCGGGGCGGGCGCTTTGCTGATGTTCGGTGGCCACCTGGCCGAGACGCTGATGACGCTGATGCGCATGAACTTCAGCCTGACGCGCGAGGTGATCGTCGATGAGCGCAGCATGGGTGCGTTCCTGCTGGCCTCGGGCAAGATGGCCATCTGGGCGGTGCAGCCGGTGCTGATCCTGCTGTTCGTGGTGGCGTTCGTCGCGCCCATCGCGTTGAGTGGTTTTCTGTTTTCCGGGAGCCTGTTGCAGCCCAAATTCAGCCGTATGAACCCGCTGGCAGGCATCAAGCGGATGTTTTCGATGAATGCGCTGACGGAGCTTCTGAAGGCGCTGGCCAAGTTTTTCGTGATTCTGATCGTGGCCCTGGTGGTGCTGTCCAGCGACCGCGAGGCGCTGATGTCGATTGCCAACGAGCCGCTGGAGCAGGCGATCATCCATGCTGTGCAGGTGGTTGGCTGGAGCACGTTGTGGATGGCTGCTGGGCTGCTGCTGATCGCGGCGGCTGACGTGCCGTTGCAGCTGTATCAGACGCACCAGAAAATGAAGATGACCAAGCAGGAAGTCAAGGACGAGTACAAGGACAGCGAGGGTAAGCCTGAGGTCAAGCAGCGTATCCGGCAGTTGCAGCGCGAGGCTTCACAGCGTCGCATGATGGCGGCAGTACCGGATGCTGATGTGATCATCACCAACCCGACGCACTATGCCGTGGCGTTGCAGTACGACCCCGAGAAGGGCGGGGTGGCGCCGTTGCTGCTGGCCAAGGGGACGGATTTCATTGCCTTGAAAATGCGTGAGATCGGGGTTGAGCACAAAGTGCAGATTCTGGAGTCGCCGGCGTTGGCACGGGCGATTTACTACTCGACCGAGCTTGAGCAGGAGATCCCGGCAGGCTTGTACCTGGCGGTGGCGCAGGTGTTGGCGTATGTGTTCCAGATTCGGCAGTACCGAGCAGGCAAGGGTAAGTCGCCGGAGCCATTGAAGAAAGATCTGCCGATTCCTGATGATTTGCGGCGGGATGAGTGAGTGCGGGTAGAGCTGTTCTGATTTACCTGGCGCGTGGGCTTGCTCGGTTATGTGCAGCCCTGTTCCCGCCAGACATATCTTCTTGTAGCGAGCTCCCTTGTGGCGAGCGGGCTTGTCCCGCGTTGGGCTGCGCAGCAGCCCCTGGGGTTTTCAGGGCTGCTGCGCAGCCCAACGCGGGACTAGCCCGCTCGCCACGACTCTCTATCATTTGCCAAAGGATTGGGTCCCACCAGCCATGTTGCGGTTGAGAGCGGCCCCTGTGGGAGCTGGCGCCAGCCTGCGATGAGGCCCCGACAGGCCTGCACAAAACCATAGAGCGGCCCCAGGGCCTGGCAGCAGACGCCTGTCCATGCCTGGCGCACCTCAAAATTCCCCCGCCAACGCAAAGTTGGAAGGCTTCTTGCACAAGCAGCGCCAGGCGCCACGCAGGCGTCAAAGTTTTGCTTGAAGAGGAAACCCGGTGGACCGCACCCAGTTAATCAGCAACGCCCGTAACAACCTGGCCGGTCTCGGTCGGGGCAACCTCGGCGTGCCGCTGCTTCTGCTGATCATGTTGGCAATGATGATGTTGCCGATCCCGCCGTTCCTGCTCGACGTCTTCTTCACCTTCAACATCGCACTCTCCATCGTCGTCCTGCTGGTCTGCGTCTACGCCCTGCGCCCGCTGGATTTCGCCGCGTTCCCCACTATTCTGCTGGTCGCGACCCTGCTGCGCCTGGCCCTGAACGTCGCCTCCACCCGCGTGGTCATGCTCCACGGCCAGGAAGGCCACGGCGCCGCAGGCAAGGTGATCCAGGCCTTCGGTGAAGTGGTCATCGGCGGCAACTACGTCGTCGGTGCGGTGGTCTTCGCCATCCTCATGATCATCAACTTTGTCGTTGTGACCAAAGGTGCCGGGCGCATTTCCGAGGTGAGCGCACGCTTTACCCTCGACGCCATGCCCGGCAAACAGATGGCCATCGACGCCGACCTCAACGCCGGCCTGATCGACCAGGCCCAGGCCAAGGCTCGCCGTACCGAGGTTGCCCAAGAGGCCGAGTTCTACGGCTCGATGGACGGTGCCAGCAAGTTCGTGCGCGGTGACGCCATCGCCGGCCTGCTGATCCTCTTCATCAACCTGATCGGCGGCATGCTCATCGGCATGCTGCAGCACAACATGTCGTTCAGCGATGCCGGCAAGGTCTACGCCTTGCTGACCATCGGTGACGGTTTGGTGGCGCAATTGCCATCACTGCTGCTATCCACCGCCGCCGCGATCATGGTGACCCGTGCTTCGGGCTCCGAAGACATGGGCAAGCTGATCAACCGGCAGATGTTCGACTCGCCCAAGGCGCTGGCGGTGTCGGCAGGCATCATGATCGTCATGGGCCTGGTGCCGGGCATGCCGCACGTGGCCTTCCTCGGCCTGGGCGTGATCGCTGGCGGTGCGGCGTACCTGGTGTGGAAAAAGCAGCAGAAGGCCAAGGCGGTAGCGCTACAGGAAGTGCAGCGTCAGCAGGACCTGCTGCCCTCGCCGCAGCGCGCCCAGGAAACCAAGGAGCTTGGCTGGGACGACGTGACCCCGATCGACATGATCGGCCTTGAAGTCGGCTACCGCCTGATCCCGTTGGTGGACCGCAACCAGGGTGGCCAGTTGCTTGCGCGTATCAAGGGGGTGCGCAAGAAGCTGTCCCAGGACCTGGGCTTCCTCATGCCCACCGTGCACATTCGCGACAACCTCGACCTGCAGCCCAGCGCCTACCGCCTGACGCTGATGGGCGTGATTCTGGCCGAGGCCGAGATCTACCCGGACCGCGAGCTTGCGATCAACCCGGGGCAGGTGTTCGGTACGCTCAACGGCATCGCCGCCCGGGACCCTGCGTTCGGCCTGGAGGCGGTGTGGGTGGATATCGCCCAGCGCGCCCAGGCGCAGTCGCTCGGCTACACCGTGGTCGATGCCAGTACGGTTGTGGCCACGCACCTCAACCAGATCCTGCAAAAGCACTGTCACGAGCTGATCGGCCACGAAGAAGTGCAGCAATTGCTGCAAGTGCTGGCCAAGGCCTCGCCTAAGCTGGCTGAAGAGTTGGTGCCGGGCGTCATTTCCTTGTCGGGGCTGTTGAAGGTTTTGCAGGCGCTGCTGTCAGAGCAAGTGCCAGTGCGCGATATACGCAGCATTGCCGAAGCCATCGCCAACAACGCGGCCAAGAGTCAAGATACCGCCGCGCTGGTGGCTACGGTGCGTGTCGGCTTGAGCCGCGCAATCGTGCAAAGCATTGTGGGCGTTGAGTCCGAGCTTCCTGTGATCACCTTGGAACCAAGGTTGGAACAGATCTTGCTCAATAGTCTGCAAAGGGCCGGGCAGGGTCAGGAAGATGGTGTTCTTCTTGAGCCGAGCATGGCCGAGAAGCTTCAGCGTTCGTTGATCGAGGCAGCCCAGCGTCAGGAGATGCAGGGCCAGCCGGCCATCCTTCTGGTGGCCGGCCCGATCCGGGCCATGCTGTCGCGCTTCGGCCGCCTGGCTGTACCGAATTTGCATGTTTTGGCGTATCAGGAAATACCTGACAACAAGCAAGTCACCATCGTTGCCACCGTGGGCCCAAATGGCTGAGGTAGTGGGTTATGCAAGTTAAGCGTTTTTTCGCCGCCGATATGCGTCAGGCCATGAAACTGGTCCGCGATGAGCTTGGCGCCGATGCCGCGATCATCGGCAACCGGCGCATTGCAGGCGGTGTCGAGCTGACGGCCGCGCTGGACTACAAGCTGTCCGCGCTGGCGCCGCGCGTGCCCAACGTCGAGCTCGAAGACGAACTGCGCAAGACCCAGTCCCGCATCGTTACCGCCCAAGCCGAAAT
Organism: Pseudomonas sp. SWRI51; assembly: GCF_014268825.1. NCBI lineage: Bacteria > Pseudomonadati > Pseudomonadota > Gammaproteobacteria > Pseudomonadales > Pseudomonadaceae > Pseudomonas > Pseudomonas sp. SWRI51. Next base: position 21,405 of record NZ_JABWRG010000051.1, read on the forward strand.
CAGCGGCCGCAACGAGCTGGGCGACGGCAATCGTCAACTGTTCGCCGGCCAGTCGCTGACCGCCTCCGAGCCGCTGGTAGAGCCGCATGTCGAGGCGCCGCAAGCGGCACCTGCGCCGGCACCGGCCCCGGTCGAAGCGCGCTTGCTGGACGCCATGCGCTCAGAACTTTCGGGCCTGCGCGAACTGCTTGAAGTGCAGCTCGGCTCGCTGGCCTGGGGCCAACTGCAAGGCAGCAAACCGCAGCAGGCCAACCTGTGGCGCCGTTTGCAGCGCCTGGGCTTGTCCGGCGGGCTGGCCCGTGAACTGCTCGAACTGACCGCTGGCATCGAAGAGCCGCGCCAAGCCTGGCGCATGGTGCTTGCGCACTTGGCGCGCATGATCGAAGTGCCGCAGATCGAACCGATCGAGGAGGGCGGGGTCATCGCCATGGTCGGCCCGGCCGGCATGGGCAAGACTACCACCCTGGCCAAGCTGGCTGCGCGCTACGTGCTCAAGTACGGCGCCAACAACCTGGCCCTGGTGAGCATGGACAGCTTCCGTATCGGCGCCCAGGAGCAGCTCAAGACCCTTGGGCGCATCCTCAACGTCTCGGTAACCTACGTCGACCCGGGCGAGTCCCTGGCCCAGGCGCTAGAGCCGCTGCTGCGCAAGCGTGTGGTGCTGATCGACACCGCCGGCCTGCAAGCCAGCGACCCGGCACTGCGCATGCAGCTCGAAACGCTGGCAGGGCGAGGCATTGCCTCGAAGAATTATCTGGTCATGGCCACCACCAGCCAGAAACAGGTGCTGACCGCCGCCTACCACAGCTACAAGCGCTGCGGCCTGGCCGGTTGCATCCTGACCAAGCTCGATGAAACGGCCTGCCTCGGCGAAGTGCTGAGCCTGGCCATCAGCCATGAGTTGCCGATTGCCTATCTGACCGATGGCCCGCGCATCCCTGAAGACCTGCAACTGCCGCGCAAGCACCAACTGGTGAGCCGCGCCGTCAGTGTGCAGATGCAAGACGAGCCCAGCGAGGAGGCCATGGCCGACATGTTCGCTGATCTCTACCACAACCCTGGCAAGCGGGTGGGTTGAGGTGAAAACGGTAAAAAGTACCTACATCATGGGGTTGCCCGGCAGATCCGTGGCGTCGAGCGTTCAGCCTCCTGAGTGGCCTGGGTTCAAGCGAGACAAGGTAATCAGAAGACATGGGTAGCATGCATCCCGTACAGGTGATCGCCGTCACCGGTGGTAAAGGTGGCGTCGGCAAGACCAACGTTTCAGTGAACCTGTCCCTGGCACTGGCCGAGCTCGGCCGCCGGGTCATGCTGCTTGATGCCGACCTGGGCCTGGCCAATGTCGACGTGCTGCTCGGTCTGACCCCCAAACACACCCTTGCCGATGTCATGGAAGGGCGCTGTGAGCTGCGCGATGTGCTGCTGCAGGGGCCAGGTGGGGTACGTATCGTCCCGGCTGCCTCCGGCACGCAGAGCATGGTGCACCTGGCGCCGGCCCAGCACGCTGGCCTGATTCAGGCGTTCAGCGATGTTGGCGACAATCTCGATGTGCTGGTCATCGACACCGCTGCCGGCATCGGTGACTCGGTAGTCAGTTTTGTGCGCGCCGCGCAGGAAGTGCTGCTGGTGGTGTGCGACGAGCCTACCTCGATCACCGACGCCTACGCCCTGATCAAGCTGCTCAACCGCGATTACGGCATGAACCGCTTCCGCGTGCTGGCCAACATGGCACAAAGCCCGCAGGAAGGGCGCAACCTGTTTGCCAAGTTGACCAAGGTCACGGACCGCTTCCTCGACGTCGCCCTACAATACGTCGGCGCCGTGCCTTACGACGAATGCGTTCGCAAGGCGGTGCAGAAGCAGCGGGCGGTCTATGAGGCCTTCCCTCGGTCCAAGTGTGCGCTGGCTTTCAAGGCCATCGCGCAGAAGGTCGATAGCTGGCCGCTGCCTGCCAACCCGCGTGGGCATCTGGAGTTTTTCGTCGAGCGTCTGGTGCAGCCGACCAGTGCGGGGCCAGTACTATGAATTCGAGCGGTTTCAAGATGTACAGCAAGGCGTCCAAGGACGCGCAGTACGAGCTGGTTGAACGCTACGCGCCGCTGGTCAAACGCATCGCCTATCACCTGCTGGCGCGTCTGCCGGCCAACGTGCAGGTCGAAGACCTCATCCAGGCCGGCATGATCGGCCTGCTGGAAGTGGCCAACAAGTATGACGCCAGCAAGGGCGCCAGCTTCGAAACCTACGCCGGTATCCGCATCCGCGGAGCGATGCTCGACGAGGTCCGCAAAGGTGACTGGGCGCCACGTTCGGTGCATCGAAATACGCGCATGGTCAGTGATGCAATGCGCTGTGTTGAAGCAAGAACTGGCCGTGACGCTAAAGATCACGAGGTTGCTGCCGAACTCCAATTGAGTCTCGATGATTACTACGGGATTCTGAACGATACCTTGGGCAGCCGACTGTTCAGTTTCGACGACCTTTTGCAGGACGGCGAACATGAAGGGTTGCACGAGGATGGAGTGAGCGGACAGCTTGAGCCATCGCGTGATCTGGAAGACGAGCGCTTCCAGCGTGCCCTGGCCGATGCGATCGCCAACCTGCCGGAGCGCGAGCGCCTGGTACTGGCGCTGTACTACGACGAAGAGCTGAACCTCAAGGAAATCGGTGAGGTCCTGGGGGTCAGCGAATCGCGTGTCAGCCAGTTGCACAGCCAATGTGCAGCTCGGCTGCGCAGCCGCCTTGGGGAATGGCGCGCGCGTTGAACCCAGGTTCAGTGCAGTCGTTTATTTTTGTAGTGCCGAATTGATTGAGCGCGCGCTCGGCGCCGAGCGCGTTAAAGACTGCTTGGAGGTCTAATTGAACAAAGACATGAAAATCCTCATCGTTGACGACTTTTCGACGATGCGGCGGATCATCAAGAACCTGTTGCGTGATCTGGGCTTCACCAATGTCAAGGAAGCCGATGACGGCAACACGGCACTGCCGATGCTCCATAGCGAGAACTTCGACTTCCTCGTGACCGACTGGAACATGCCTGGCATGACCGGTATCGACCTGTTGCGCGCAGTGCGCGCCGACGAGCGCCTCAAGCACCTTCCCGTGCTGATGGTGACCGCCGAAGCCAAGCGCGAGCAGATCATTGAAGCGGCCCAGGCCGGCGTCAACGGTTACGTGGTCAAGCCTTTCACCGCCCAGGCGCTGAAAGAAAAGATCGAAAAGATCTTCGAACGCGTCAACGGCTGAGCCACGTCAGGGGGCGCAAGCAATGGAGTCAACCAACAACTCTTTGGGTGAGTTTGAAACGACCCTGAAGAAGCATGCCCAGGAACTGGTCGAGAGCCTCGAGCGCGGCCGGTTCGGTGATGCCGTGCAGCTTATTCACCAACTGAACCAGACCCGCGACCGCGGGCTGTATCAGGAAGTCGGCAAGCTCACACGCGAATTGCACAGCGCAATCGTCAACTTCCATATCGACCCGGCAACGCCGCAGGCCGAGGAAGTGTCGCAGATCACTGACGCCACCGAGCGCCTCTCCTATGTGGTTCGCCTCACTGAAGGCGCGGCCAACCGCACCATGGACCTGGCCGAGGCGTGCACCCCGGTGCTCAACGACCTGGCCAGCGAGGCGCGCAGCTTGTCCACCGACTGGCAGCGCTTCATGCGCCGCGAAGTGGAAGCGACGGAGTTCCGTGAATTGGTCAAGCGTGTCGACAGTTTCCTGACGCATAGCGCTGAAGGTAACCAGAAAGTCGCCGGCCACCTCAACGAGATTGTCCTGGCTCAGGACTATCAGGACCTCACCGGTCAAGTGATCAAGCGCGTCACTGCGCTGGTTACCGAAGTTGAAAGCAACCTGCTCAAGCTCGTGCTCATGGCCAGTCAAGTCGATCGGTTTGCCGGTATCGAACATGACCACGAGCAGCTGCGTGCTGAAAAAGATGAAGAAAAACATCCAACTCGGGGTGAAGGTCCGCAGATTCATGCCGATAAGCGTGAAGACGTCGTGTCCAGCCAGGACGATGTTGACGATTTGCTGTCCAGCCTGGGTTTTTAAGGAGCACGTTTAATGAGCTTCGGCGCCGATGAAGAAATCCTTCAGGATTTCCTGGTAGAAGCCGGCGAAATCCTCGAGCTTTTGTCCGAGCAGCTGGTCGAGCTGGAAAGCCGACCGGACGATGCGGACTTGCTCAATGCGATTTTCCGCGGTTTCCACACTGTTAAAGGGGGCGCCGGCTTCCTTCAGCTCAACGAGTTGGTGGAGTGCTGCCATATCGCGGAGAACGTCTTCGACATCTTGCGCAAAGGTGAGCGCCGGGTCGACGCCGAGCTGATGGACGTGGTGCTCGAAGCACTCGACACGGTCAACAGCATGTTCAGCCAGGTGCGCGAGCGCACCCAGGTTACCCCCGCTACCCGTGAGCTGCTGGCGGCGCTGTCGCGCCTTGCCGAGCCGGGTAGCGCGGCACCTGCACCTGTGGTCGAGCCTGAGCCTGTGGTCGAGGCCGCTGCTGAGGCGGACATCACCGACACCGAGTTCGAGCAATTGCTCGATTCGCTCGACGCGGTCAAGGCCCAAGCTGCCCAAAGCGAGCAGGCGCAAGGCCAGGCAGTCAGCGCCGAAGGTGACGAGATCACCGATTCGGAGTTTGAATCGCTGCTTGACCAGTTGCACGGCAAAGGCCAGTTCTCGGCACCCGCCGTGGCCAGCGCTCCCGCTGCCGCTCCGGCCGCCGGCAGCGATGAAATCACCGATGACGAGTTCGAGTCGCTGCTCGACCAGTTGCACGGCAAAGGCACCTTCGCCGTTGACGCGCTGCCGGCTGCAAGCGCAGCGCCTGCTGGCGCCACCGCCAGCGGTGACGAAATCAGCGAGCATGAATTCGAAGCGCTGCTGGACCAGTTGCACGGCAAAGGCAAATTTGCCGCCGACGCCGTTGCCGCCGAAGCGCCTGCTGCAGCTGCAGCGGTAGCCGCAGCGCCCAAGGCTGAAGCCAAGCCGGCACCGGCTGCCGCACCCGCACCGGCCCCAGCTGCCAAACCTGCCGCCGCCGCAGCGCCTGCTGCAGCTCCGGCCCGCGCCCCGGCACCTGCTGGCGAGAAACACGGTGCCAGCGAAGCGGAAACCACCGTACGGGTCGATACCGCACGCCTGGACGAGATCATGAACATGGTCGGCGAACTGGTGCTGGTGCGTAACCGCCTGGTGCGCCTGGGCCTGAACAGCGGCGACGAGGCCATGTCCAAGGCCGTCTCCAACCTCGATGTGGTCACTGCCGACCTGCAGACCGCGGTCATGAAGACGCGCATGCAGCCGATCAAGAAGGTCTTCGGGCGCTTCCCGCGTCTGGTTCGCGACCTGGCGCGCCAGCTCAAGAAAGAGATCAACCTGGAGCTGGTCGGCGAAGAGACCGACCTGGACAAGAACCTGGTCGAGGCCTTGGCCGACCCGCTGGTCCACTTGGTGCGTAACGCGGTCGACCACGGTGTCGAGATGCCGGACGAGCGTGAAGCGTCTGGCAAGGCCCGCACTGGCCGAGTGGTGCTGTCGGCCGAACAGGAAGGCGACCACATCCTGCTGTCGATTTCCGATGACGGCAAGGGCATGGACCCAAGCGTGCTGCGTGCCAAGGCCGTTGAAAAAGGCCTGATGGACAAGGATGCAGCCGACCGCCTGAGCGAGTCGGACTGCTACAACCTGATCTTCGCCCCGGGCTTCTCGACCAAGACCGAGATCTCCGACGTGTCCGGCCGTGGTGTCGGCATGGACGTGGTGAAGACCAAGATTTCCCAGCTCAACGGCTCGATCAACATCTTCTCGGCCAAAGGCCAGGGTTCGAAGATCGTCATCAAGGTGCCGCTGACCCTGGCGATCATGCCAACCCTGATGGTGATGCTGGCCAACCAGGCGTTTGCCTTCCCGCTGGTCAACGTCAACGAAATCTTCCACCTCGACCTGTCGCGTACCAACGTGGTCGATGGCCAGGAAGTGGTGATCGTTCGCGACAAGGCGCTGCCGCTGTTCTACCTCAAGCGCTGGCTGGTGCAGAACCAGGAGCACGAAGAGCAGCACGAGGGCCATGTGGTGATCCTGTCGGTCGGCACTCAGCGTATCGGCTTTGTGGTCGACCAGCTGGTAGGCCAGGAAGAAGTGGTGATCAAGCCGCTGGGCAAGATGCTGCAGGGAACGCCAGGCATGTCCGGCGCCACCATTACCGGTGACGGCCGTATTGCGCTGATTCTCGATGTTCCGAGCATGCTCAAGCGTTACGCCGCACGGCGTATTTGATTCTGGTGGCGCGCCCTTGCGGGTGCGCCACTTAATGGAGTGTTTATGGCAGTCAAGGTCCTGGTGGTGGATGATTCCGGTTTCTTCCGCCGCCGTGTCTCGGAAATTCTCTCGGCCGACCCGACCATTCAGGTCGTAGGTACTGCAACCAACGGCAAGGAAGCGATCGAGCAGGCACTGTCGCTCAAGCCCGATGTCATCACCATGGACTATGAAATGCCCATGATGGACGGCATCACCGCCGTACGGCACATCATGCAGCGTTGCCCGACCCCGGTCCTGATGTTCTCCTCGCTCACCCATGAAGGCGCTCGCGTCACCCTGGACGCGCTGGATGCCGGTGCCGTCGACTACCTGCCCAAAAATTTCGAGGACATTTCGCGCAACCCGCAAAAGGTCCAGCAGATGCTCTGCGAGAAGGTTCACACCATCTCGCGCAGCAACCGCCGTTTCAGCGCCTACTCAAGCCCGGCACCTGCCGCAGCGCCGGCTGCCAGCACCCCGGCCGCCGCCAGCAGCCTGCACAGCAGCGCCCCGGCCCCGCGCGCAGCCGCGCCGGCACCTGCCGCCCGTGCGGCTGCGCCCGCCCAGGCGCATTCGCCTGCGCCCAAGCGCAAACCTTACAAACTGGTTGCCATCGGTACCTCCACCGGCGGCCCGGTGGCGCTGCAGCGGGTGCTCACGCAACTGCCCGCCAGCTTCCCGGCGCCTATCGTGCTTATCCAGCACATGCCGGCTGCGTTCACCAAGGCTTTTGCCGAGCGCCTCGACAAGCTGTGCAAGATCAGCGTCAAGGAAGCCGAGGACGGTGACGTACTGCGCCCGGGCCTGGCCCTGCTGGCCCCAGGCGGCAAGCAGATGATGGTCGATGGCCGTGGCACGGTGAAAATCCTGCCCGGTGACGAGCGCCTTAACTACAAGCCTTGCGTTGACATCACTTTTGGTTCGGCCGCCAAGTCCTATGGCGACAAGGTGCTCTCGGTGGTACTCACCGGCATGGGCGCCGATGGCCGCGAAGGCGCACGCCTGCTCAAGCAGGGCGGCAGCACCGTGTGGGCACAGGATGAAGCCAGCTGCGTGATCTACGGCATGCCCATGGCCATCGTCAAAGCCAACCTTGCCGACGCCATCTACAGCCTGGATGAAATCGGCAAGCACCTGGTCGAGGCCTGCGTCTGATGGATGTGCTCAGCCTGATAGGCCTGATCCTGGCGTTCGTCGCCATCGTCGGCGGCAACCTGCTCGAAGGCGGCCACGTCGGCGCGCTGGTCAACGGCCCGGCGGCGTTGATCGTGCTCGGCGGCACTCTGGCGGCAGCGCTGCTGCAGTCGCCGCTGTCGTCGTTCAAGCGCGCCTTGCAGATCGTGCGCTGGATCTTCTTCCCGCCACGGGTGGACCTGGCTGGCGGCATCGACCGCGTGGTCAACTGGAGCCTGACGGCGCGCAAGGAAGGCCTGCTGGGCCTGGAAGGGGTGGCTGATGCCGAGCCCGACCCCTATGCGCGCAAAGGCCTGCAATTGCTGGTGGACGGCGCCGAGCCCGAAGCCATCCGCAGCATCCTTGAAGTTGACTTCATTACCCAGGAAAGCCGCGACATCCAGGCCGCCAAGGTGTTTGAGTGCATGGGCGGCTACGCGCCGACCATCGGCATCATCGGTGCGGTCATGGGCCTGATCCACGTGATGGGCAACCTGGCGGACCCTGCGCAACTGGGCGGCGGCATTGCCGTGGCGTTCGTGGCCACCATTTATGGTGTAGCCAGTGCCAACCTTATCCTGTTGCCGATTGCCAACAAGCTCAAGGCGCTGACCCTGCGCCAGTCGCGTTACCGGGAAATGCTGCTCGAAGGCCTGCTGTCGATCGCCGAAGGCGAAAACCCACGCTCTATCGAGTTGAAGCTGCAAGGCTTCATGGAGTAAGCATGGCTCGCCGTCGTCATACCGAGGAACATGAAAACCACGAGCGCTGGCTGGTGTCGTACGCCGACTTCATTACCTTGCTGTTCGCCTTCTTCGTGGTCATGTACTCGATTTCCTCGATCAACGAGGGCAAGTACAAGCAGATTTCCCAGGCGCTGGTTGGGGTCTTCAATGACCCTGAGCGCAGCGTCAGGCCTATTCCTATCGGTGATGAGCGGCCGCTGACGACAAAACCCGTCGAGCCGTTGATCAAGGACAGCGAACAGACCGACGCAGCCCTTGGCCAGGCCAGCATCGACCCGCTCAAGAGCATTGCCGATGACGTGCGCAGTGCTTTTGGCGACCTGATCAGCAGTAACCAGATGACCGTGCGCGGCAACGAGCTGTGGGTGGAAATCGAACTCAACTCGGCATTGCTGTTCGGCAGTGGCGATGCCATGCCCAGCGATGTGGCCTTCGAGATCATCGAAAAGGTCGCCAATATTCTCAAGCCGTTCGCCAACCCGGTGCACGTCGAAGGCTTTACCGACAACCTGCCGATCCGCACCGCGCAGTACCCGACCAACTGGGAGCTGTCTTCGGCGAGGGCGGCGAGCATCGTGCGCTTGCTGGCCATGGAAGGGGTGAACCCCGGGCGCATGGCGTCGGTGGGCTACGGCGAGTACCAGCCGGTCACCACCAATGACACTGCCGAAGGCCGTGCGCGCAACCGCCGCGTGGTGCTGGTGATTTCACGCAACCTGGAAGTGCGCCGCAGCCTGACCGGCAGTGGCAGCGCCAATGCCACGCCAGATGCCGCGTTGCGCAGGGCTGGCACACAAAGTGCACCAGCCACGCCAGCAGGGTCGACCGGGGGCTGAAGCCGTCAATTCCCCGTCACCGAATATTCAACCGTTCCCGGCAGGGCAGGCGGCCATCCCGGGAGGAAGCAACGCACGATGAGAGTCTGGGCAGTAGCCAATCAAAAGGGTGGCGTTGGCAAGACCACCACCACGATCGCCCTGGCCGGCTTGCTGGCCGAGGCGGGCAAGCGTGTGGTCGTCGTCGACCTCGACCCGCATGGTTCGATGACCAGCTATTTCGGGCACAACCCCGATGCGCTGGAACACAGTTGCTATGACCTGTTCCTGCACAAAGGCGTGGTGCCCGACGGTTTGCCGGGGCAACTGCTGCTGCCGACCAGCGACCAGCGGATTTCCTTGCTGCCTTCAAGCACCGCCTTGGCCGTGCTCGAGCGCCAGTCGCCGGGCCAGAACGGCCTGGGCCTGGTGATCGCCAAGAGTCTGGCGCAGCTGTGGCAGGATTTTGATTTTGCCCTGATCGACAGCCCCCCGTTGTTGGGTGTGCTGATGGTCAACGCCCTGGCTGCGAGCCAGCAGTTGGTGGTGCCGGTGCAGACCGAATTCCTTGCCGTCAAAGGCCTGGAACGCATGGTTGGCACCCTGGCCATGATCAACCGCTCGCGCAAGCAGGCGCTGCCTTACCAGATCGTGCCCACCCTGTTCGACCGCCGCACCCAGGCCTCGCTCGGCACCCTCAAGCTGCTGCGCGACACCTATGGCGAGCAGGTCTGGCAAGGCTACATTCCGGTGGATACGCGCCTGCGTGACGCCAGCCGCAACGGCGTTACGCCGTCGCAGTTCGACGGCAAGAGCCGCGGGGTTATCGCCTACCGCGCCTTGCTCAAGCACCTGCTCACTTACCGTTCTGCATTGCAGGTAGCCTGATGAATAGCGCCCCACACATCGCCACCAAGCCGCAGATGGCCTTGCAGTCCTACCTCGATGGCCTGCTGCAAGAGGCTACCGAGACTGTCGAGGAACCCGTTGCAGCGCCGGTTGCGCAGGCTGTGGTCGACGATTTCGAAGCGGCCGTGCGCGAAGAACAGGCAGCCGATGCCCGCCGCCAGGCCGACCCCGCGCCGGTACAGGCCGCGCCGCGCCCGTTTGCCGAGCCACAGCCGCAGGTATTGCCGACCGTGCTGGCACCGGCCCGCGCGGTCGAAGAGCCCGTGGTCAGCGTGGTCGACACCCAGGTAGTGGCCGAGGCGAGCATTCCGGTACTCACCGACGTACAAGCTGCCGAGCTTGTCGCGCCGCTGGTCGAGGTGCACCTGCCTGCACCCGCCGCACCGGTACCGCCAGCGACTGTCGACGGCCGCCCGGAGTGGGCTGCCGAACCGTTCGAATGCCTGTTGTTCGATGTTGCCGGGCTGACCTTGGCGGTGCCATTGGTGTGCCTGGGCTCGATCTACAACCTGGCTGGCCAGGAGTTGACGCCGTTGTTCGGCCAGCCGGACTGGTTCCTCGGCATCCTCAGCTGCCAGGCGGGTAACCTCAAGGTGCTCGACACGGCGCGTTGGGTGATGCCCGATCGCTATCGCGATGATTTCCGCCAGGGCCTGCAATATGTGATTTCGGTGCAGGGCTACGAGTGGGGGCTGGCGGTGCATCAGGTCAGCCGCTCGCTGCGCCTGGACCCAAGCGAGATCAAGTGGCGCAGCCAGCGTGGCCAGCGCCCGTGGCTGGCCGGTACGGTTATCGAGCACATGTGCGCATTGCTCGATGTCGCCGCCCTTGCCGAGTTGATCGCCAGTGGTGCGGTCAAGCAAATGAACAGCAAACCCAACTGAATCAACGCCGCTACTGCCGCGGCTAACAACGAGCACACCGCCAAAGGCGGATTTTGAGGGATAGGGGAATGAAAAAGTCGTCTGCACAAGGTTCCGAAGATCCGATCCTGCAGTGGGTAACCTTCCGTCTGGACAACGAGTCCTACGGCATCAATGTCATGCAGGTGCAGGAAGTCCTGCGCTACACCGAGATCGCCCCGGTACCGGGCGCCCCTAGCTATGTACTGGGTATCATCAACCTGCGCGGCAACGTGGTGACGGTCATCGACACCCGCCAGCGTTTCGGCCTGATGCCAAGCGACATCAGCGACAACACCCGTATCGTCATCATCGAGGCGGACAAGCAAGTGGTCGGCATTCTGGTCGACAGCGTGGCTGAAGTTGTCTACCTGCGTCAGTCGGAGATCGAGACTGCACCGAACGTGGGTAACGAAGAGTCGGCCAAGTTCATCCAGGGCGTTTGCAACAAGAACGGCGAGCTGCTGATTCTGGTTGAGCTGGACAAGATGATGACCGAGGAAGAGTGGTCTGAGCTGGAGAACATCTGAGTTGATTTTCGAGGTTGCTGTCATCTTCCTGGCGCTGCTGTGGGCGCTGAGCCTCTGGTTCTTCCTCAATTACAGCAAGCGCCAGCGCGAACTCGCGGCCCAACAGGCCGTGGGCGATGCGCTGCGTGACCAGCGTATCAAGGACCTGGCCAAGCGTCTGGATGACTACCAGAACGTGACCGTGCGCATGGGTGATGCCATCCACGAGCTGCGTGCGGCGGTAGCGCCGTTGCCGGAGAAGCTGCAGCAACTGGAGCAGCGTGACCCTAACAGCGTCACGTTCGCTCAGGCTGCCAAGCTGGTGGGTATGGGGGCGAGTGTTCAGGAACTGACCCAAACCTGCGGTTTGACCCAGGCTGAGGCGCAGTTGATGAGCAAGTTGCACCGCGGGGATTGAGAGGGATTTTGTGCAAGCTTGTTCAGGCCTCATCGCAGGCTGTCGCCAGCTCCCACAGGGTCCGCGTCAGCTGGTTAGGGGGCGCTGGCCTGATCCCCGTGGGAGATTCTATGGTTTTGGGCAAGTCGCTTTTGATTGTGTAGGAGCGGCCTTGTGTCGCGAAAGGGCTGCGAAGCAGCCCCAGCGATTCTGGTGGTTGCTCAGATCCTGGGGC
>NZ_JABWRG010000052.1:0-33180 GCF_014268825.1 Pseudomonas sp. SWRI51
CAGATCCTGGGGCTGCTTCGCAGCCCTTTCGCGGCACAAGGCCGCTCCTACACTGACCGCGTAGACGGCATCGATATGGGGATGGGCGAGCTCTGTGGGAGCTGGCGATAGCCTGCGATGAGGCCGGAACAGGCCTGCACGTAGCAGCGCCCCCAAAACTTGGCGTGCTCAGAAACCCTGCCGGTTTTTTTGGCTGATCAGCGCGGTCAGTCCTGGACGCCTGAGTTATCGCAGGCGGTGTAGTCGATAGACCACTGGCCTTCATTGGTTTCAGGGTCGTAACCTTTCATCAATGCAGCCTCCTGAATGTCTTCCCAGCTCAACACCGGCACGCAGTGCTCCGAAGACACCGGCACAAGGGTATCGGTGGCAATCGAGGTCATGAAGTAAAGGTCTACGCGCTCCGGCTGCTCTTCTGTCGGCCGGGCAAGGGTCTTGGCGTACTTGAAAGACCCGGCATGGTCTGCGGCCGACGTGGCGCAGTGAGCATGGGCGATATGCAGTTGGTAGACGTTGAAACCACCCGGCCCCTCCACCTCCACTTTGTGGACGCGAGCATGGGACCCATGGATGCCTTCAGTAACGCCGTTACGGACCCTGCCACTTTCGCCCATGACTGGGTTAAAGTCCTTCGCCTGCACTTTCTGAACGCGGGCATTCGACCCATGAATGCCTTCAGTAACGCCGTTGCGGACCCTGCCACTTTCGCCCATGAACGGGTTGAAGTCCTTGCCCAGCCCCACCTCGGTTTTCACGTTTGAGTAGAAGGCGTTGCTGTAGCCTTCGACTGCCGAAATTTCCTGCTGATGCTTGGCCTTGCCGGGCACCGTGATGGTTTCAACCTGGACCAGGTAGGCCATGACCGGCACGCTGTAGGTTGCCCAGCCTTGCCCACCGATTTGCACGTCAGCGCAGACGGTATCCGCGCTGATCCAACAGCCGGGAATTACACCGTTGGTGCTGCGGAACAGGTGATTTTCGATTTCGTCGGGGGTCTCAAGGTGCTCGAAACCGGCAATGATGCGCTCTGCGTTGTTGCTCATGATCCAATGTCCTCTTGCTTGATCGGAATGGTAGTGACCGCCACCAATCTAGAGCGCAGGCGCCGGCGAGCGCAGAGGGACAGGCTGCCCTTGCCGCTGCAAAGGCAGTGAGCCGGCAAGCGGGCTTAACCGAGGACAAAAAAAGGGGCGCCGACCAAGCGCCCCACAAGCCGTGCAACACACAACGAAAACGATCAGTCCAGCAGTGCCATCGCCTCGGCGCTGCACGCCTCGATGCGCGCCCAGTCACCGTTCTTGATCCAACTGCTGTCGAGCATCCAGGTGCCGCCTACGCACATGACGTTGGGCAGGGCCATGTAGTTGCGTACATTGGCAGGGTTGACCCCGCCAGTTGGGCAGAAACGAATATCACCGAACGGGCCGCCAAACGCCTTGATCGCCGCCACGCCGCCGCTGATCTCGGCGGGGAACAGCTTGAAACGCCGGTAACCGAGGGCATAGCCCAGCATGATTTCCGATGGCGTGCTGATGCCGGGCAGCAGCGGGATATCGCTGTCCACCCCAGCCTGCAGAATGTCCGGGGTAATGCCGGGGGTGACCACGAACTGCGCCCCGGCCGCCTCGACAGCGGCGAACATACTGCGGTCAAGCACCGTGCCGGCGCCGACGCACAGCTCCGGGCGCTGCTCGCGCAGCACCTGGATGGCCTTGAGGCCGTGCTCGGAGCGCAGGGTGACTTCCAGGGTACGGATGCCGCCTGCGGCCAGGGCATCGGCCAGCGGCAGGATGTCCTGCTCGCGGGCGATGGTGATCACCGGGAGGATCCGCGCCTTGGCGCAGATGGCATCGATGCGGGCGGCTTTCTCGGCCATAGAGAGCAAAGGCTGTGGGCGTTCGAGGGTGGTCATGACAGTGGATCCTTGGCTCATGGGCACCAGTAGATGCTCAGGGGGTCGTGAAGAAAGGCGCGAATCGGCATTTCGGAAAGGTCGTCGCCTGCCAGCGCGGCGCGCAGGGTAGCGAGTTTGCCGGCCCCTTGCACGGCCAGCACGATCAGCCCGGCGCTGGCCAGCAGTGCGCGGGTCATCGACAGGCGCTGGTGCGGCACGCTTGGCGCCAGCATGGCCAGGCAGCGACGGCGATTGGCAAGGTCCAGGCCTTGGGCAAGGTTGGGGCTGGCCGGGAACAGCGAGGCGGTGTGGCCATCGTCACCCATGCCCAACACCAGCACGTCGATAGGCGGCAAGCCCGCCAGAGCCTCATCAGCAAGCTCGGCCGCGATGCCCAGGCTGGCAGCAGGGTGATAAAGCCCGATAAAGCGCGCCTTGGCCGCAGCACCCTTGAACAGATGCCGCGCCAGCAGGCCGGCGTTGCTGTCGGCGTGCTCAACCGGCACCCAGCGCTCATCAGCCAGGCTCACCGTGACCTTGGGCCAGTCCAGCGGCTGTTGCGCAAGGGCCTCCAGAAACGGCACCGGGCTGCGCCCGCCGGACAACACCAGGCAGGCCTGGCCTTGGCTGGCAATCGCCAGGCGCAGGCGTTCGGCAACGTCCGTGGCCTGGGCCTGTGCCAATTGGCTGGCATTGGCCAACGCATGTACCGTTACGTTCGCCGGCAGTTGCAGTTCAGATATCGCCATACCAGGCCCTCCCGTCTCGTGTAATCAATGCGATCGAGCTCATCGGCCCCCAGGAGCCTGCCGCATAGGGCTTGGGCGCCTCACCGCTGTTTTTCCAGCCGGCTATCAGCTGGTCGCACCAGGTCCAGGCGTATTCGATCTCGTCCTTGCGCACGAACAGGTTCTGGTTGCCACGCATCACCTCCAGTAACAGGCGCTCGTAGGCATCCGGAATCCGCGCGCTGCGCCAGGTATCGGAGAAATTCAGTTGCAGCGGCCCGCTGCGCAGTTGCATGCCTTTGTCCAGGCCCTGCTCCTTGGTCATCACCCGCAGCGAGATGCCTTCGTCCGGTTGCAGGCGGATGATCAGCTTGTTGCCGATTTGCAAACGCTGTTCCGGGGCGAAAATGTAGTGCGGGGTTTCCTTGAAGTGGATGACGATCTGCGACAGTTTTTGCGGCATGCGCTTGCCGGTGCGCAGATAGAACGGCACCCCCGACCAGCGCCAGTTGCGGATGTCGGCGCGCAGGGCAACAAAGGTTTCGGTATCGCTCTGGGCGTTGGCGTTGTCTTCTTCCAGGTAACCGGGCACTGGTTTGCCATCGCTGTAGCCAGCAATGTACTGGCCACGCACCACACGGGTGCTCAGGCCTTCGCCGGTGATCGGTGCCAGTGCCTTGAGCACCTTGACCTTCTCGTCACGAATACTGTCGGCGGACAGGTCGCTCGGCGGGTCCATGGCAATCAGGCAGAGCAGCTGCAACAGGTGGTTCTGGATCATGTCGCGCAGCTGGCCGGCCTTGTCGAAATAGCCCCAGCGGCCTTCGATGCCGACTTTCTCGGCCACGGTGATCTCCACATGGGAGATGGAATTCTGGTTCCACTGGGTTTCGAACAGGCTGTTGGCAAAGCGCAGGGCGATGAGGTTTTGCACCGTCTCTTTGCCCAGGTAATGGTCGATGCGGTAAACCCGGCTTTCGGGGAAGAACCGCGCCACCGCATCGTTGACCCGGCGCGACGACTCAAGGTCGTGGCCAATGGGTTTTTCCAGTACCACCCGGGTGCGCGGGGCCAGGCCAACCTTGTCGAGGTTCTCGCAGATCGCGCCGTACACCGCAGCGGCCGTGGCAAAGTAGGCAATCAGTGGCCCATCAGCCGGGGCTTGTGCGGCCAGGGCCTGGTAGCCCTCGGGCTCGACGAAGTCCAGGTGCAGGTAGTCCAGGCGCGCCAGAAAGCGGCCCAGCGAGGCGGCGTCGATATCGGCCTCCGGCACATGCCGGCGCAGGTGCGACTCGATGTTGTCCAGATGCGCCTGCGCACTGCCGGCCTCGCGGGCCAAGGCCAGCAGTCGGGTATCGGCGTGCAGCAAATTGGCGCGGTCCAGCTGGTAAAGCGCCGGAAACAGCTTGCGCAATGCCAGGTCGCCCAACGCGCCAAACAGGGCAAAGGTGCAAGGTTCTACACTGATCGCAACCATGATGTTGGTTCTTTTATAAAGTTAACCTAGGAATAACCCGTTCAACCCTGTTTTTCAAGGGCCAATGTAGTAAAAACAACAACATTACCCACATGCCGTACAGACAAGTGGTGTGACAACCACGGCGACAGTACGATAGACAACTTTGCAAAAAGCCTGCTGTTACCACTGCCGGCTGTCTGCCCGAGCCGACTTTCCGACCCAAGGACACCCACCATGGACCGCGTGCGCAACCTCCTGGAACAAATCCAGGGCCGCCTGGACGAGCTGAACAAGGCCGAACGCAAGGTCGCCGAAGTTATCCTGCTCAACCCGCAACAAGCCACTCGCTTCAGCATCGCCGCCCTTGCCCAGGCCGCCAAGGTCAGCGAACCCACCGTCAACCGCTTCTGCCGCTCGTTCGGCGTCAGTGGCTACCCCGAGCTCAAGCTACAGCTGGCGCAAAGCCTGGCCAGCGGCGCAGCCTATGTCAGCCGTGCGGTTGAAGCCGACGACGACCCGGCAGCCTACACCCAGAAAATCTTCGGCAGTGCCATCGCCTCGCTCGACAGCGCCTGCCAGCAACTCGACCCGCAGCAGGTCAGCCGCGCCGTGGACATGATGATCCAGGCCCGGCAGATCCACTTCTTCGGCCTCGGCGCCTCGGCGCCCGTGGCGTTGGATGCGCAGCACAAGTTCTTCCGCTTCAACCTTGCCGTGTCGGCCCACGCCGATGTGCTGATGCAGCGCATGCTGGCCTCGGTGGCGCACACCGGCGACCTGTTCGTGATCATTTCCTACACCGGGCGCACCCGCGAGCTGGTCGAAGTTGCGCGCGTGGCCCGCGAAAACGGCGCCTCGGTGCTGGGCCTGACGGCAGCAGGCTCGCCATTGGCCCAGGCCTGCAGCATGAGCCTGCATATCCCGCTGCCCGAAGACACCGACATTTATATGCCGATGACCTCGCGGATCATCCAGCTCACCGTGCTCGACGTGCTGGCCACCGGCATGACCCTGCGCCGGGGCGTGGACTTCCAGCCGCACCTGCGCAAAATCAAAGAAAGCCTCAACGCCAGCCGCTACCCCATCGAGGACGACGACCTCAACTGAGCCGGTGCGCCTGTAAACGCAGGTGCGCGCGCTCACCCGGCGCCAGGCTCAGGCCGGCATCGCTGCCGCTTGCCGCCTCGACACAGACAAACCCCTGGCACTCGCGCCCGCTTACACCCATCAGCGGCCGTCGGCCCGGGTGCCACACCACGGTGTCGTCGCTGTCGCCGGTATCGATGCACAGCTCGCGCTGCCAGGCCGGGTCATGCAACTGCACCTTGGGCGTGCCGGGGTACACCTTCTGGCAGCCGCCGCGCAGTTTCAGGGCACCGTCTTCACGGCAGGCCTGGCGGTTGAGACGGTCATAGCCTTCGATATCCTCAAGCCCGGACAGCGCTACCTTTGACACGTCACTGATACGCCAGTAAGCCAGCAGCGCATGGCTCAACTGGCAGGGTTCGCTGTCCTGGTGCTCGGTGCTCAGGCTCAGCTCCATGCTCGCCCCCAGCCGCGCGTGCAGGTCAACCTGCCAGTCGCACAGGTCCAGGCGCCACTTCAGGCTCACGCCGTCTTCGTCTTCAGAGCTTTCGACCAGCTTCCAGTCCAGCAGCCGTGCCCAGCCATGGGCTGGCCACAAGTCCTCGCTGGGGTGGCGGCCGTACCACGGCCAGCACACCGGCACGCCGCCACGGATAGCGCCCACCTGCGGCCACTGTTCGGCGCACCACAACCAAGGCTTTTCGCCAGCAGGCTGGAAGTGCAGCAACTGCCCGCCCTGACGGCTGAACACCGCCTGGCAGCGAGGGTGGTCGATGATCAGGACATCGCGCTGCTGGTAACGCTCCCACTCGAACGTCGGCCGTGGCCGTTGCGTGGTGAAGAAGCGATGTAGCGGATGTTCAGGCATGGTTCCAGGCTCGTTGTTGTTTGAGATAGCGCTGTCTCGACCCCGGCGCGCTAACCACTGCAGACCAGTGGTTAGCGGTAGGCCGAAAATGGATGGCGTAAATTTACAACAATTTTTCTCAGAATGACGACTGAATCTTCAGCCCTGCGACCAACGCGTTATCCACCTGGTCAACGCCACCTGGGCTCTTGATGTACTGCAGGTTGGGCCGCACGGTCAGCCAGTTGGTGACGTGGAAGCCGTAATACAGCTCGGCGTTGTACTCGGTGCGCTGCAGCGGCACGAAGCTTGGGTTGTCGTAATCGTTGATACCGCTGATGGCATTGAGCTGCTCGGCGCGCTTCTTCACATCGTCGTTGACGTGGATGCGGGCGATGCCGAAACCGATGTCATCCTTGGGCCGACTGTCGAAGGCGCCCTTGTAGACCATGCCCACCTGTTGGTAGTTGTCGACCACGTTGGTGGCCTTGTCGTGCACAGTGAAGTTGGCGAACAGGCTCAGGCCGCGGCTGGCATCGCTGGCGTGCGAGGTGACCTGCTGCTGCGCCACCACCCACCAGCCATGCTTGCTCGAATGCGACTTGAAGCCTGCACCGGTCAGGCCCTGCGGGTTGCCGTTGACGTCGTCGTAGACATCCTCGGCCTTGGCAGTGCTGTAGTAGTAACCCAAGCGGTATTCGCCGGGCAGGCCATTGACCTGCGGCGACCAGACCATTTCCACCGGCAGGATCGTGCCCTTGGTGCCGCTGCCGCTGAGCTTGAAGCCATTGCCGGTTTCAAGGTTGGAGGGGTTCTGTTCGAAGGCGCCCACCTGGACGAAGAATTCCGGGGTGATGTTGTATTTAACCCGCAGCGCCCACTGGCTGACGGGCCAGTTGTACCAGATGCCGCCCACCCAGTTGCCCACCTGCGAGCCGCAGAACGCCAGGTTCTGGAAGTCGCAGGGGAAGCTGTTGAAGTCCTCGCCAGGGCCGAAGCGGCCGGCTTTGACGTCCAGCGCCCCGTCGAAGTACTTCTGCTTGACCCACATCTGCGTCAAGCGCCAGGTCTGGCCACGCCCCCACACTTCCTGCACCGAGCTGAACTGCCCGGCACGCGGGTCGCTGATGCGGTCGTTGGACAGGTTTCGGCCGCTACGCTCGGTGATCGCCAGTTTGAATTCGGCATCATGCCAGCCGAAGATCTTTTGCAGGTCCAGGTGCGCGCCGAGGGCGAACTGGTCGCTGTAGCGTGCGGTTTTGTCGTCGTTGTAGCCCCCGTTGAGGTTGCCGGCCACTTCACCGACGTAGTCGAGGGTGAAGTCGTAGCCTTTGTCGAGCAACTCGGTGCGAGTGCCGCCCCAGTCGCCGGTCATCCATT
The DNA here is from genome assembly GCF_014268825.1 of Pseudomonas sp. SWRI51. Classification (NCBI taxonomy): domain Bacteria; kingdom Pseudomonadati; phylum Pseudomonadota; class Gammaproteobacteria; order Pseudomonadales; family Pseudomonadaceae; genus Pseudomonas; species Pseudomonas sp. SWRI51. The sequence continues at coordinate 7,395 of NZ_JABWRG010000052.1, forward strand.
TGGACTCCGACGAGAAAGCTTCGCCAGCCTGTGCGCCACTGCTGCCCACGATGGCCAACAAAGCCAGCGAGCCCAGCGTCCTGATGCGATTGCGCTGTTCCATCCCTTTGTGTCCTCTTTTCTTGTTATCGGTTGTACAGAACGGTGTATCAATCGTCTCTTCTGCAGGAGCGGCCTTGTGCCGCGAACGGCTGCAAAGCAGCCCCGGCAGGTTTGCAGGAGGCCCAGGCAGTGGGCCCGCTACGCGCGCCTTTCGCGGCACAAGGCCGCTCCTACACAGGGACCGCGTCGGGTTTGACGGCCCTTGAAAGGTCCAGCCGCTCGCCAGTGCTGGCATCGAACAGCAGCACCCGCGCCGGGTCGAACTGCAGGTCGAGGCTGTCCCCCACCCGGCATGCCACATCCGGGGCCAGGCGACAGCAGACCTTGGTCTGGTTGAGGGTGACGAATACCAACAGGTCCGGCCCGGTCGGCTCGGTCACCTGCACCTCGGCGCGGATGCCCGGCAAACCATTGCCCGGCGCGCTGCCCAGGGTGATCTGCTCGGGGCGCACGCCAAGCATCAGCTCACGCCCTTCAAGGCCATCACCGGCGCTGCCCAGCGGCAGCTCGCAGCGCGCCTGGCCGCTGTCGAGCAGCGCCAGCACGCGGCCGTCCTGGCGGCTCAGGCGCACCGGGATGAAATTCATCGGCGGTGAGCCGATGAAGCTCGCCACGAACAGGTTGGCCGGGTCGTTGTAGATCTGCTGCGGGGTGCCAAACTGCTGGATGATGCCGTCCTTCATCACCGCCACCTTGTCGCCCAGGGTCATGGCCTCGATCTGGTCATGGGTGACGTACACCGTGGTGGTCTTCAGGCGCTGGTGCATCAGCTTGATCTCGGTGCGCATCTCCACCCGCAGCTTGGCGTCGAGGTTCGACAGCGGCTCGTCGAACAGGTAGATCTTCGGCCGCCGCGCCAGCGCCCGGCCCATGGCCACACGCTGCTGCTGGCCACCGGACAGCTGCCCAGGCTTGCGCCCCAGCAGGTGCTCGATCTGCAGCAGCTTGGCCACCCGTGCGACTTCCTCGTCGATGGCCGCCTGGGGCAGCTTGCGGATCTTCAGGCCGAAGGCGATGTTGTCGCGCACGCTCATGGTCGGGTACAGCGCATAGGACTGGAACACCATGGCGATGTCGCGATCCTTCGGGCTCATGCCGCTGACGTCCTCGTCGTCGATCAGGATCGCACCGCCGCTGATGCTTTCAAGCCCGGCGATGCAGTTCATCAGGGTCGACTTGCCGCAGCCCGAAGGCCCCACCAGGATCAGGAACTCGCCATCGCGGATGGCCAGCTGGATATCCTTGAGGGTGTCCGGCAGGCCGCTGCCGTAGGTCTTGTGCACATTGCGTAGTTCGAGTGTTGCCATGATTTACCCCTTGACTGCGCCGGCGGTCAGGCCGCGCACGAAATACTTGCCTGCCACCACGTAGACCAGCAGCGTCGGCAGCCCGGCGATCATCGCGGCGGCCATGTCGACGTTGTATTCCTTGGCCCCGGTGCTGGTGTTGACCAGGTTGTTCAGGGCCACGGTGATCGGTTGCGAGTCGCCACTTGAAAACACCACGCCGAACAGGAAGTCGTTCCAGATCTGGGTGAACTGCCAAATCAGGCAGACCATGATGATCGGCGTCGACATCGGCAGGATGATCCGCCCGAAAATGGTGAAAAACCCGGCACCGTCCAGGCGCGCAGCCTTGACCAGCGCATCGGGAATGCTCACGTAGTAGTTGCGGAAAAACAGCGTGGTAAAGGCCAGCCCGTAGACCACATGCACCAGCACCAGGCCCGTGGTGGTGCTGGCCAGGCCTAGCTTGCCGAGGGTGAACGAGGCCGGCAGCAATACGGTCTGGAACGGCAGGAAGCAGCCGAACAGCAACAGCCCGAAGAACAGCTGCGAGCCACGGAAACGCCACATCGACAGCACATAGCCATTGAGCGCGCCGATGCTGGTGCTGATCAGCACCGCCGGCACCGTGATCAGGATCGAATTGACAAAGTAGCCACTGACCGTCGCCCAGGCCTTGCTCCAGCCGCTGCCGGTAAACTGAACCGGCCAGCTCAGCAGGTTGCCCGTACTGATGTCCTCGGGGGTTTTGAAGCTGGTCAGCAGCATCACCACCAACGGTACCAGGTACACCAGCACGGCCAGCAACAGCACCGCATAGATGGCCAGGCGGCTGAGGTTCAGCGCAGGTTTTGCGTTCAGGCTAGTCATGGCGTTTGCCCCGCAGTTCCGAGTACAGGTAAGGCACCAGGATCGCCAGGATGGCGCCGAGCATCAGGATGGCGCTGGCCGAGCCCATGCCCATCTGCCCTCGGCTGAAGGTGAACGAGTACATGAACATCGCCGGCAGGTCCGAGGAGTAGCCAGGGCCGCCTGCGGTCATGGCCGCCACCAGGTCGAAGCTCTTGATGGCGATGTGCGAAAGGATCATCAGCGAGCTGAAGAACACCGGGCGCAGGCTGGGCAGCACCACGGTCCAGTAGATACGCGGCAGGCTGGCACCATCGAGCTGGGCGGCGCGGATGATCGACTGATCGACCCCGCGCAGGCCGGCGAGGAACATCGCCATGATGAAGCCCGAGGCCTGCCACACAGCGGCGATCACCAGGCAGTACACCACCCGGTCGGGGTCGATCAGCCAGTCCAGGCGAAACCCTTCCCAGCCCCAGTCACGCAGCAGCTTGTCCAGCCCCATGCCGGGGTTGAGCAGCCATTTCCAGGCGGTGCCGGTGACGATCATCGACAGCGCCATCGGGTACAGGTAAATGGTGCGGATGAAGCCTTCGCGGCGGATGCGCTGGTCGAGCAGCACCGCCAGCAGCACGCCGATGGCCAGGCTGATGGCGATGAACAGGCCACCGAACAGCAGCAGGTTCTTGCTCGCCACCCACCAGCGGTCGTTGTCGAACAAGCGAGCGTACTGCGCCAGCCCCGCCCATTTGTAGGTGGGCAGAAACGTCGAGGTGGTGAACGAGAGGACAAAGGTCCACAGGATGTAACCGTAGAAGCCCACCAGCACAATGAACATGCTCGGCGCCAGCACCAGTTTCGGTAGCCAGCGCTGTAGCGCGTCCAGGGGTGAGGCCCGCAGGCGGGCGGTTGTTGCGGTCATGGTTCACCTCAAAGGCGCTGCACTCCCTTGTAGGAGCGGCCTTGTGTCGCGATGGGCTGCAAGGCAGCCCCAGGGACTCAAAGCCAACACCTACCTGAAAGATCGAGTGCGCAGGTTCAGGGGCTGCTGCACAGCCCATCGCGGCGCAAGGCCGCCCATACAATGGTTCGCGTCGGCTTTACTTGGCGGATTTGACCGCGGCGTAGAGCTTCTTCGCCGCATCGGCGGGGTCAGCCTTGGGGTCGTTGATGTAGTTGGTCACCACATCGAAGAACGCGCCCTGTACCGCCAGGGTGGTGGCCATGTTGTGCGCCATGCTCGGTTGCAGGCCGCCGCTCTTGGCGTCGGCAAGGAAGTCCTTGGCGGCGGTTTGCGCGCAGCTGTCAAAGCCATATTTGCCCATGTCGGCGAGCATGTCGTTACGCACTGGGATCGAACCCTTGTTGATGCTGAACACCTTCTGGAAGTCCTGGCCGAGCACCTTGCTGGCGATGTCCTGCTGGCCGGCTGCGGTGCCGGCGTCTTTCTGCTTGAACACCACCAGCGAGTCGATGTTGTACAGGAACGCGTTTTGCGTGCCGGGGAACGCTACGCACTGGTAGTCGGTGCCGGCGGTTTTCCTGGCCAGGGTCCATTCACTCTTGGCCCAGTCGCCCATGATCTGCATGCCGGCCTTGCCGTTGATCACCTTGGCCGCTTCCAGGTTCCAGTCCTGGCCCTTGCCGTCCGGGTCCATGTAGGTGGCGACCCTTTTCAGTTCGGCCAGCGACTTGACCATGCCCGGGCCGGTCAGGGCGTCTTCGTTCAGGTCGACCAAGGCCTTCTTGTAGCCATCGACGCCCATCACCGCCAGCACCACGCTTTCGAACACGGTGCTGTCCTGCCAGGGCTGGCCGCCGTGGGCGAGTGGGATGAAGCCTGCTGCCTTGAGCTTGTCGGCGGCGGCGTAGAACTCATCGAGGGTGGTCGGCGCCTTGGCGATGCCGGCCTTCTTGAATACGTCCGGGTTGATCCACAGCCAGTTGATGCGGTGGATGTTCACCGGCACGGCCACGTAGTTGCCTTCGTACTTGACGGTGTCGGCGACTTTCTTGTCGAGCAGGCCGTCCCACTGTTCCTGCTTGGCCACATCCTTGAGCACTTCATCGTCGAGCAGGCCGGTTGCGGCCCAGTCCTGGATGTCGGGGCCCTTGATCTGCGCAACGGCCGGCGGGTTGCCGGCAACTGCGCGGCTTTTCAGCACGGTCATCGCGGTGGCGCCACCACCACCGGCCACTGCGCCATCCTTCCAGGTGAAACCGTCTTTTTCGACCTGGGCCTTGAGCACATCGACGGCGGCTTTTTCGCCGCCGGACGTCCACCAATGGACCACTTCCACGCTGCCTTTGGAGTCGGCGGCATGGGCGCTGAGCGAGCACAGAGAAGCGAGGGAAACGGCAGCGGCGAGACGGAGCGTCGGGTGCATGGGAATACCTTTCTTGTTGTTATGCATGGCAAGACTGTCGCTTGCATTGCATGGAGTGTAAGTAGCGCGCGCCGCCCGGCAGGTAACGAACGGATGCGCGAATGTCATCAAATGGTTACAAAGCGAGGGCGCTGGCCAGGCTTGGCGCCAGCGGCAGGCGCGGCAGCAGCAGCGCCTGCAGGGCGTGATACAGGTCGGGCTTGCCGCCCCAGATACGCGCGCCGGGCAAGTTGGCGGGGTCGAGTTCGTGGTGCCAACTGCCATGCACAGGGTCGATGAAGTACTCGGCGATAAAATCCCAGATGCGGCGATAACAGCACTCGTACTGGCCTTCACCAGTACGTTTGAGCAGCGCTGCCGCCGTGGCGCTGGCCTCGGCGTGCACCCAATGCAGGCGCTCGCGCACTACCGGGCGATTGTCCCAATCGAGGGTGTAGACCAGCCCCGGCGCGCCGTCGACATGCCAGGCGTTGTGCCAGGCGCTGTCGAACAGCCCGCGCGCAGCCGGCAGCAAGCCGTCTGGCGCAGGCAGCCCAGCCCGTTGCAGCGACGCCTCCAGGTGCAGCAGCAGCCGCGCCCATTCGAAAGCATGGCCCGGGGTGGTGCCGTAGGGGCGAAAACCATCGGCGGGCAGGTTTTGGTTGTAGTCGGGCTGCGGCTGCCAGTGGCTATCGAAGTGCTCGGTAACACGCAAACCATCACCGGCGGCCTGGCGCAGAATCAGCCGTTGCACCACCGCCACTGCACGCTCCAGCCAGCGTGGCTGGCCGGTGACATCGGCTAGCGCCAGAAACGCCTCGACCCCGTGCATGTTGCTGTTGGCGCCACGGTAGGTTTCGCAGCTTTGCCAGTCGCGGCTGAACGATTCGCGCAGGGCGCCTTGTTCTTCGCACCAGAAATGCCGTTCGATCACCTCGATTGCGTCAGCGAGCAAGGCCTGCGCCTCGATCACCCCGGCCACCACGGCCGAGCTTGCCGCCAGGGCGACAAACGCATGCAGATACGCCGCCTTGCGGCCGTCGCCGTGCCCTTCGGGGGCGGCCAGCCAGCCGCCATGCAGCGCATCGTGCAACGGCCCTTGCAGGGCGGCGACGCCATGCTCGACCAGCCCTTTGCAGCCAGGCACGCCATGCAGATGGGCCAGGGCAAAGCTGTGGGTCATGCGTGCGGTGTTCAGGGTTTCGGCAACTGCGCCGCGCGGCAGGCGGCCAGCGTCGTCGAGGTTGCCAAAGCCCTGCGGCAGGCGGGAGGCGCGGGCGAAATCCAGCAGGCGCAGGGCTTCGCGGGTAAGCCAGGCATGGTGGGCGGGGGCATCGAGCCAGTAGTTGGCCATTGGCGGGGCTTCCTTGTTGTTGTCAGCCGATTCTAACCAGCCGTCCTGGCTGGCATGTCACGAAGGCCGGCGGGATTGTCACCGGGTAGTGACCTGCAAAACGACACTATCCGCTGTTGATTGTGTAGGAGCGGCCTTGCGTCGCGAACGGGGCGCGTAGCGGCCCCAGGATCTGCGCCTCATGCAAAATCGGCGGGGCCGCTACGCAGCCCTTTCGCGACACAAGGCCGCTCCTACAGGGATCAGGCGCAGACGCGATAGTGATGTGATCCAGGCAAGCGCTCACTCGGCCATGCGCGGCAAGTACAAGGTCACCCGCAAGCCTCCCCCGCGCAAGTTCAGCAAACTCACCTCACCGCCATGGCTATGGGCAATATTGCGCGCAATGCCCAGCCCCAGCCCATAACCCTGCTGCTGCCCAGCCAGGCGGAAATGCGGCTCGAACACCTGCTCCAGGCGCTGCTCCGGAACGCCCGGCCCTTGGTCATCCACTTGCAGCACGAAGCTCTCGCGGCTATCGATCACCCGCAAGTGCGCCCGCTCGCCATACTTGATTGCGTTGTCGATCAGGTTGCCAATACAGCGCCGCAGCGCCAGCGACTTGCCCAGATAAGGCGCCAGCGCACAGCCCTCAAGGGTGATGCGGCCGTCACCCAGGTAGGGTTCGGCGAGGATATCGAGCAACTGGTTAAGGTCGATCGGTTCGATGTTCTCGTGGATATCGGTGTCCTTCACACATTGCAGCGCCCCTTTGACCAGCAACTCCAGCTCATCGAGGTCGCGGCTGAACCGGGCCTGCAACTGCTCGTCTTCCAGCAACTCGACGCGCAGGCGCAGGCGGGTGATCGGGGTGCGCAGGTCGTGTGACACGGCACTGAACAACTGGGCGCGCTCGGTCAGGTAGCGGCTGATGCGCTCGCGCATGCTGTTGAACGCCCGGCTCACCTCCACCACTTCGCTGCCGCCCCCTTCGGCCAGCGGCGCCACATCGGCGCCCAGTGACATTTCCCGCGCCGCCCGCGCCAGGCGCTTGAGCGGACGGGTTTGCCAGTGCACCAGCAGGCCGATGAACACCAGCAGCATCAAGGTGGTCAGGGCGATGAAACCGATCTGCTGGCGCGGCAGGCGTTCGGCCTCAAGGCCGGTGTAGGGTTCGGGCAGCAGCGAGGCGATGTACAGCCATTCGCCCTCGCCCAGGCGGATCTGAGTCACCAGCACCGGTGGGTTGAGCGGCTCCAAGGTAAGCGAATAGTGCGCCCAGGAGCGCGGCAGTTCGTCGAGCTTCAGGCCGCTGTTGAAAATACGCAGGTCGTCGGGGCTGACGAACTCCACCGACACTTCCATCTGCGCGCCCAGGCGTTCATGCAGCACCTGCTCGAACACCTCGATCACCGCCCGCTTGCGCGGGGTGACCGGCAGCACCGGCATATCCAGCGGCTTGTCATTGAGCGATACGAAAAACCGCGTGCCGCCCATGCTGCGCAACTGGTCCAGCACCAGTGGCCGGTAGGCGACCGGCAGCGAGCGGAAGTAGCTGACGCTGGCGCTCATGGAATGGGCCAGGCTGCTGGCGCTGGCGCGCAGCCCCTGCATCTGGCTGGCGCGCAGTTGTGCAACCCAGATCAGGCTCGAAAGGCCTTGGGCCAGTACCACCACCAGCAAGGTCAGCAGCAGCATGCGCCCCAGCAACGAGCGCGGCAGCAGGCGCCGCCGCGCCTCGCTAGGCCGGGCAGACATTGGCTGCCAGCAAGTAGCCACTGCCGCGCACGGTGCGGATCAGCCTGGGCGGTTTTTCACAATCGCGCAGGCGCTGGCGCAAGCGGCTGACCGCCATGTCGACGATACGGTCCAGCGGCATCGGTTCGCGGCCACGGGTGGCGTTGCCGATGGTGTCGCGGTCGAGAATCTGCTGCGGATGGTCGAGAAACAGCTTGAGCAGGGCAAAGTCGGCACCGGACAGAATCACCTCTTCGCCGTCGCGGTGGAACAACCGGTGGCTGACTGTGTCCAGGCGCCAGTCATCGAATGCCAGCACCGCACTGGGCGCCAGCGCCTGGCCAAACTCGGCGCGGCGCAGCAAGGCCTTGATGCGGGCCTGCAGTTCACGCGGGCTGAAGGGTTTGCCCAGATAGTCGTCGGCGCCCAGTTCAAGGCCGATGACCCGGTCGGCTTCATCGGAGCTTGCGGTCAGCATGATGATCGGCACCCGTGCCAGGCGCGGGTGCTGGCGCACCCAACGGCACAGGCTGAAGCCGTCTTCGTCGGGCAGCATCACATCGAGAATCAGCAGGTCGAAATTGCCAGCATCGAGCGCCCGGCGAAAGCCCTGGCCATCGGCTTCGGCCTGCACCTGCAAGCCTGCACGGCTGAGGTAGGTTTGCAGCAGTTCACGAATATCCTGATCGTCGTCGACCATCAGGATCGATTTACCGGCAGTACTCACAATGGTCCATCCTCTGGTAATCGCAGATCTTTGTGTCTGCTGTTCGCGCCCTCACCGACCGTGGGAGCGGGCTTGCCCCGCGATGAGGTTTACTGATCCAACGCTTGCTGCAACGCCACCCCCGCCCCCAGCAACCCGGAAAACTCAGCGGTCACCAGCCACACCGGCACCCCGCTGAAATAACCGCTCATGCAGCCTTTGTCGGCAAAGCTAGCCGCAAAACCGCTGCGCAGGAACAGCTCGGCAAAACGCGGTATCACTCCACCGACGATATACACCCCGCCGCGCGCACCCAGCGTCAGCACGTTGTTGCCCGCCACGCGCCCCAGAAACCGGCAGAACTGCTCCACCACCGCCAGCGCCCGCGGCTCGTTGCCCAGTGCTGCGTCGGTGATCTGCGCCGGAGTACGGTGCGTGGGGGTGTCGCCATCCAGCGCACACATGGCCTCGTACAAGCGCACCAGGCCACCACCACTGAGCACCGTTTCGGCGCTGACATGGCCGATCTGGCGGTGAATCTGTTGATGGATCGCCGCCTCGCGCAGGTTGCCGACCGGCAAGTCGACATGCCCGCCCTCCCCCGGCAGCGCCATCCAGTGTTGCTCGCCCAGGCGCAGCAGGCTGCCGACACCCAACCCGGTGCCTGGGCCGATAACCAGCGCTGGGCGCGACGGGTCGGGCTGGCCGGGGCAGACTTCGCGATACTCACCTTCGTTCAGGCGGGTCATGCCCAGCGCCATCGCGGTGAAGTCGTTGATCAGCAGCAGTTGCTCGACTTGCAGCGTGCGGCAAAACGCCGTGCGGCTGAGGCGCCAATGGTTGTTGGTAAAACGAAACTCATCGCCGTCCACCGGCCCCGCCACTGCCAGGCACACCGCCGCAAGGCCGCCGGGGGCGATGTGCTGGTCGGCAAGGTAGGCGCCGATGGCTTGCTCGGGGCTGGTGTAGTCAGCGGTGGCAAACACCTGCACCGCATGCAGCTGGTTGCCTTGCCACAGGCCAAAACGGGCGTTGGTACCGCCAATGTCACCCACCAGCAAAGCCTTCATTCAAGGTTCTCCAGTGCCGAAGTGAAGGCGCTCGCGCCTTTTTCGGCGGTGCTGAACGCCACCCGCATGAAGCCGAACAGCTCGCGCCCGCAGCCCAGGTCGTTGCCCTGGGGCGGCGCCGGCAGCTCGCGGGCGGCCAGTTCTTCAGCCGACACCATGATCTGCAAGGTGCCTTCGACACCATCGACACGCACTCTGTCACCATCGCGCACCCGTGCCAACGGGCCGCCATCGAAGGCTTCAGGGCACACATGGATGGCTGCCGGAATCTTGCCCGAAGCGCCAGACATACGCCCATCGGTCACCAACGCCACCTTGAAGCCACGGTCCTGCAATACGCCGAGGAACGGCGTGAGCTTGTGCAGCTCGGGCATGCCATTGCAACGTGGGCCCTGGAAACGCACCACGGCGACGAAATCGCACTCAAGCTCGCCGGCCTTGAAGGCATCGGCCAGCGACTGCTGATCATGGAACACCCGCGCCGGGGCCTCGACCACCTGGTGCTCGGGGGCCACCGCAGACACCTTCATCACCCCACGCCCCAAGTTGCCTTCCATCACCCGCAGCCCGCCTTCAGCCGAGAACGGCCGCGCCACGGGGCGCAGGATGGTCTCGTCGAGGCTGTGCGGTGTGCCTTCGCGCCAGACCAACTGGCCATCCTCGAGGAAGGGCTCCTGGGTGTAGCGGCGCAGGCCCGGCCCGGCGACGGTATTGACGTCCTCGTGCAACAGGCCGGCATCGAGCAGCTCGCGGATCAGGAAGGCCATGCCACCACAGGCCTGGAAGTGATTGATGTCAGCTTTGCCGTTGGGGTAGACGTGGGACAGCGTCGGCACCACCTCGGACAGGTCGGCCATGTCCTGCCAGGTCAGCTGGATGCCGGCAGCCTGGGCAATTGCCGGCATGTGCAGGGTGTGGTTGGTCGAGCCGCCGGTGGCGTGCAGGGCCACGATGGAGTTGACCAGCGCTTTTTCGTCGACGATCTGCCCAATCGGCATGAAGCTGCCGCTGGCCTTGGTCATGCGCGTGACCTGGCGCGCCGCCTCGGCAGTAAGGGCATCGCGCAGCGGCGTGTAAGGGTTGACGAACGAGGCGCCGGGCAAGTGCAGGCCCATCACTTCCATCACCAGCTGGTTGGTGTTGGCGGTGCCGTAGAAGGTGCAGGTGCCGGGGCTGTGATAGCTGTTCATTTCCGATTCGAGCAGTTGCTCGCGGGTGGCCTTGCCCTCGGCGTAACGCTGGCGTACATCGGCTTTTTCCTTGTTGGAAATGCCCGACACCATCGGCCCGCCCGGCACGAACACGGTCGGCAGGTGGCCAAAGCGCAGCGCGCCCATCATCAGGCCCGGCACGATCTTGTCACAGATGCCCAGCATCAATGCCGCATCGAACATGTTGTGCGACAGTGCAATGGCGGTGGACATGGCGATCACTTCGCGGCTGGCGATAGCCAGCTCCATGCCCGGCTCGCCCTGGGTGACGCCATCGCACATCGCCGGCACGCCACCTGCAAACTGGCCGACCGAGCCAATTTCGCGCAGGGCCTGCTTGATCTGTTCGGGGAAGTGCTGGTACGGCTGGTGGGCCGAGAGCATGTCGTTGTAGGCCGAGACGATGGCTACGTTGGCAGCGTTCATCAGGCGCAGGGTCTGCTTGTCTTCGCCGCCGCAACCGGCCACGCCGTGGGCGAAGTTGGCGCATTGCAGGCTGGCACGCATGGGGCCGTCACTGGCCGCGCCGTGGATCAGCTCAAGGTAGCGTTCACGGGTACGGCGGCTGCGGGCGATCAGCCGTTCGGTGACCTCAAGGATGCGCGGGTGCATGTACTGACTCCAGGCTGACGGTAAGGGCGGGCCTCAGGGGAATTGTCCCTCCAAACGATTGCGGCCTAGGCTCAATAACAGCATGCCTGGCACAGCCGTGGAGCGGCTTCCCGACCACTCGTTGTAGATTTAACAAAATACTGCCACTAAAAAGGCTTGTTTTCTATCCAGCAGTGCATAATCTTGTAATTCCAATAACAAAACCGTTTCAGTGAAGCTGCTCTTTGTGCCATAGGCTTCACCCGACTGCCAGAGGTAACGCCATGACCCTTCGCATCGCCATCAATGGATTCGGCCGCATCGGGCGCAATGTCCTGCGCGCACTCTACACGCAAGGCTATCGCCAGGACCTGCAGGTCGTCGCCATCAACGACCTGGGCGACAGCACGATGAACGCCCACCTGCTCAAGTACGACAGCGTCCACGGCATTTTCGATGCAAACGTTGAAGCCGACCATGAAAGCATCACCGTCAACAGTGACCGCATTGCCGTCAGTGCCATCCGCAACCCGGCAGAGCTGCCCTGGAAAGCCCTGGGTATCGATGTGGTATTCGAGTGCACCGGCTTGTTCACCGACCGCGCCAAGGCCGCCGCGCACATCAGCGCCGGGGCCGGCAAGGTGATCATCAGCGCGCCGGCCAAGGGCGCCGATGCCACGGTGGTGTACGGCGTCAACCACGACGTGCTGCGCGCCAGCCACCAGGTTATTTCCAATGCCTCGTGCACCACCAACTGCCTGGCCCCGGTGGCCCAGGTGCTGCACCGCGAGTTCGGCATCGAGCAAGGCTTGATGACCACCATTCATGCCTACACCAACGACCAGGTGCTGACGGATGTGTACCACGGCGACCCGTACCGGGCGCGCTCTGCCACCCAGTCGATGATCCCGAGCAAGACCGGCGCTGCCGAGGCGGTGGGCCTGGTGCTGCCGGAGCTGGCAGGCAAACTCACCGGCATGGCGGTGCGGGTCCCGGTGATCAATGTGTCGCTGGTGGATTTGACGGTGAACCTCAAGCGCGAGGCGAGCGCCGAAGAGGTCAATCAGGTGATGCTCGAAGCCAGCCGGCATTCCCGTGTGCTGGGCTACAACACGCTGCCGCTGGTGTCTTGCGACTTCAACCACAACCCGTTGTCGTCGATCTTCGATGCCAACCACACCAAGGCCAACGGGCGCATGCTCAAGGTGCTGGCCTGGTATGACAACGAGTGGGGCTTCTCCAACCGCATGCTCGACAACTGCCTGGCGTTGTTCCAGGCCAGGTAATCGAGAGCTGTCCTGGCCTCATCGCAGGCTGTCGCCAGCTCCCACAGGAATCCGCGTCAGGCCTCGATATTGTAGTGGTGCGCGGTCTTTGTGGGAGCTGGCGATAGCCTGCGATGAGGCCGGAACAGCTCTGCACATAACTGCGCACCCAGAACCCGCGGAGTGCTTTAACCATTATCCCTTTGTGACATATTCCCGCTTGACCGCACCTACGGATGATAAGCATTATCATTAACCCCGGACGGTCAGGTTTCCCCGTGAGTCAGTCTCGCTTCAATTCAGTGTTCCTCACCCAGCGCCTCAGCCTGTTGCGCACCCTGCAACGTATGGTGGGCAACCCGAGCACCGCCGAGGATCTGCTGCAGGAAACCTATCTGCGGGTCACCCGCGCCTTGGGCGAGCGCCCCATCGAGCACCTCGAACCTTTCGTTTTCCAGACCGCGCGCAACCTCGCGCTGGACCACCTGCGCGCCCGCCGGGTGCAGGCACGCTTGCTGGTCGATGACCTACCCGAGCAGGTGCTGCACAACGTCGCCGCCCCGGCGGGCAGCAGCGAAGACGCCGCTGCGGCCGAACAACTGCTCAAGCACCTGAGCATCAGCCTCGGCCAGTTGAGCGAACGCCAGCAGCAGATTTTCATCCAGAGCCGCCTGCACGGCGCCAGCTACCTGGAAATTGCCGAACAGTTGAAGGTTTCGGCCAGCACCGTCCAGAAGGAATTGAAACTGATCATGGCCATCTGCATGGGCGTTGCCAACCGTCACCAGTGACCCGCGCGCGCCGCAAAGGCCTTGCCATACGCAGGGCCTGCACTGATCATGCGCAGCACATGCTGCCCAAGGACTCCCCGTGACTGACCAGCCCTCCTCTCGCCCGACACCTGCCGAGCCGCAAGCCCGCGCCCGTGCCCGCGAACAGGCGATGGACTGGCTGATCCGCCTGCAGTGCGCCAGCGAGCAGGACACCGAAGCCTTCGAGCATTGGCTGGGCGCAGAGCCGCAAAACGCCGAAGCCTATGTCGAGGCCGAAGCGCTGTGGAACGGCGCGCCTATGCGCCAGGCTGCAGTAGAGCTGCACAACAACCGCCGCCGCTCGCTCGGCAGGCGCGTACGCCGCCACTGGAAACCGCTGGCCACCGCCGCCTTGTTGCTGGTCGGGCTGTTCACCTTCGGCAACCTGCCGGTGCGCCTGCAGGCCGACCATCTCACCGTGGTCGGCGAGCGCCAGCGCCTGCAACTGGGCGACAGCGTCAACGTGCTGCTCAACACCAACTCGGCGTTTGCCAGCGATCTGCACGGCGCCCGTCCGGTTGCACGGTTGCTGCAAGGCGAGGCGTATTTCGAAGTGACCGGCAATGGCCAGCCGCCGCTGGAAGTGCAAGCTGGCCCCTTGCGCGCACGTGTGAGCGACACCGACTTTGCCGTGCGTTACCTGGACGGCGAAGCCCAGGTGCGGGTGCAGCGTGGCGATGTCGACCTGCAAGGCAGCACCGACCAACGCATCCGCCTCAGTGCCGGCGACAGCATCAGCGTCGGCCCCCAGGGCTTCGGCCCGCGCCAGCGCCCGGACCTGCGCCAGGAACTGGCCTGGGTCGATGGCCGGCTGGTGTTCGAGAACTGCCCGCTGAGCCAGGTGCTGGCTGAACTGCAGCGCTACTACCCCGGCTGGATCATCAACCGCAACGCCCAACTGGAACAGGTGGCCGTCACCGGCAACTACCGCCTCGACCAGCCGCTGCAAACCCTGCGCGCCCTCGCCCACATCACCTCGGCGCAGCTGCACGAATACCCCGCACTGGTCATTCTCAACTGACCCAAAGTTTTTTTACGCGATCAACACGCCCCGCCCGTCTCGTTATAGCCAATACGACTGATTCTCGTTCGAAACCTCGAATTCGGGAACAACCAACGCCTATAACCTTGCGTGACAGGGAGCGCTTTCGATGTCCTCAGGTCCAACCCGCCCGTCTATTACTGCCCGTTGCGGCCAGCTTTCGCTGTTAACCCTGGCGCTGCTCGCCAGCGCCGCTGGCAGCCTGCCCGCGGCAGCAGCCGAACCCGCCCAGGCCAACAGCCCGCGAATGGGCGACTACCGCTTCGCCATTGCCCAACAGCCGCTGGTGTCGGCAGTCAATGCGTTCAGCGCGGTGACCGGTTGGCAGGTCGGCTTCAGCGCCGAGCTGGCCGACGGAGTAGCGTCGCCGGGCGTACGCGGCGCGCTCACGCCGGAAGCGGCACTACAGCGCCTGTTGCAAGGCACGGGCCTTGGCTACCGCAAGATCGGCAACGGCAATGTGGTGCTGGAGCGTCAGACGGCAGGCAACGTCATCGCCCTGCAACAGATGACCGTCAGCGCCACCCGCAGTGCCCAGGACGTCAGCCAGGTGCCAAGCACCGTCAGCGTTCAGGGCCGCGAACAGCTCGACCGGCAGAACGTCAATTCCATCAAGCAACTGGTGCGCTACGAACCGGGCGTGTCGGTGGGTGGCGTCGGCCAGCGCAGCGGCCTGAACGGCTACAACATTCGCGGTATCGACGGTGAACGCATTCTCACCCAGGTCGATGGGGTGTCGATTCCTGACAGTTTCTTCTACGGCCCTTACGCCCAGACACAGCGCAACTATGTCGACCCCGAGATCATCAAGCGCGTGGAGATTCTGCGCGGCCCGGCTTCGGTGCTGTACGGCAGCAATGCCATCGGCGGCGCCGTCAGCTACTTCACCCTCGACCCGGAGGACATCATCAAGCCCGGCAAGGATGTCGGTGCGCGCCTGAAAACCGGCTACAGCTCGGCCGACGAAAGCTGGCTGACCTCGGCCACCGTTGCCGGCCGCCAAGGCGACTTCGACGGTTTGCTGCACCTGAGCCAACGTAAGGGCCATGAGACCGAGTCCTATGGTGAACGCGGCGGCACCGGCCTTGAGCGCACCGCGGCCAACCCGGCCGATGCGCGCACCACCAACGTGCTGGCCAAGCTCGGCTGGAACTACGCCGATGACGCGCGCCTGGGGCTAACTTACGAGCACTACAAAGACGACCGCGACCAGAACCTGCTCAACGCCGTGGGCGGGCCGTTCGTTCCTGGCTTCCCTGCTTTCAACTCGTACCGCATGCGCCAGGGCAGCGACACCATCACCCGCGAGCGGCTGGGTATCAACCAGGAGTTCGGCCTCGACAGCCTGCTGGCCGACCATATGAAGTGGAGCCTGAACTACCAGATCGCCAAGACCGATCAGCGCACCGAGGAACTGTATTTCACTGGCGGGCGGCAGATGTTCCGCGACCGTCAGACCACCTACAAAGACCGCCAGTGGGTACTCGACGCCCAGTTCGACAAGGCCTTCAGCATTGGCGCCACCGATCACCTGCTGACTTACGGCACCACCCTCAAGCACGAGAAAGTCACCGGCCTGCGCCAGGGCACCGGCACCTGCCTGAACGTCGGCGGGCTGTGCACTGCCATCGGCCAGGTCCTGCCCCGCGACAGCCAGGCACCGGTCAGTGATTTCCCCGCCCCGACCATCAACACCTACAGCCTGTTTGCCCAAGATGAAATCCGCTGGAACAACTGGACCTTCCTGCCCGGTGCCCGCTATGACTACACCCACCTGAAACCGGAAATGACCGACGAATTCCTGCTAGGCGTGCAAGCCGGCCTGGCCACGGGCGCCACCGATTTCGATGATTCCGCGAAGAAATGGCACCGCTTGTCACCCAAGTTCGGCGTGACCTACGCGTTCAACGACCACTACACCTGGTACGGCTCCTATGCCGAAGGCTTCCGCACGCCGACCGCCAAGTCTATGTACGGCCGCTTCGAGAACACGACCCTGGGGTACAGCGTTGTGCCCAACCCGAACCTTGAGCCGGAAAAGAGCAAGAGCTACGAGACCGGCCTGCGCGGCAACTTCGAGGCAGGCAACTTCGATGTGGCAGTGTTCTATAACAAGTACCGCGACTTCATCAACGAGGACGCGGTCAAGGCCTCCGACCTGACCTCCGAGTTCCAGGCCAGCAACATCAAGCACGCCACCATCAAGGGCGCCGAGGCCAAGGGCCGCCTCAACCTCGAGCACTTCGGCGCGCTGCCGGGCCTGTACACCCAAGGCTCGGTGGCCTACGCCCAGGGCCGCAACGACGATAGCGGCGAGCCGCTGAACAGCGTCAACCCGCTGACCGCCGTGATCGGCCTGGGCTATGAACAGCAGACTTACGGCGGCCTGCTGAGCTGGACCCTGGTCAAGCGCAAGGACCGCGTGGACGACACCAGCTTCTTCGCCCCGGACGGCAGCAGCAAGCGGTTCCGCACACCGGGCTACGGCGTGCTCGACCTGAGCGGTTTCTACAAGGTCACTGACGACGTCACCGTCAATGCCGGCCTGTACAACCTGACCGACAAGAAATACTGGCAGTGGGATGACGTGCGCGGCTACGACGCCCAGGGTGAAGCCTCGGTGACCCAACCGGCCAACCTTGATCGCCTGACCATGCCGGGGCGCAACTTCGCCGTCAATGTGGTGTGGGATATCTGACCTACATCTGCTCTTTGCAAACCTGCACCGGCCTCATCGCAGGCTGTCGCCAGCTCCCACCGAGATCGCGCGCAGCCGCAGTATTGAGGCCTTGCCCAGATCCTGTGGGAGCTGGCGACAGCCTGCGATGAGGCCGGTGCAGGCTTGCACAGAACCATAGGATCTCCCACAGGAAAATCCCCGCTGACATGCCCTGTGTGTCGCGAAGCGGCCCCAGGATGTGCGCACCATCAAGAATCGCCGGGCTCGCGCCGGTTTTGCCGGCGGTTTTTTTACTGTCCCTGACCCGCTGCTTCGTCTTGTCACTAGACGCCCTATCAATCAAGGATTACCCATGACCGATCGCCCAACCCTGCGCTCGCAACGCCTCAACCAGGTGACCCACGCCCCGCACACCGAGCTGGATGCGCTGGTGAAGTCGCACAAGCCTTTCGACAGCCGCGAAAGCTTCGCCCGCTTTGTCGTCGCCCAGTACCTGTTCCAGTCCGAGCTGCAAGCGCTGTACACCGCCCCGCAACTGATCGCCATCGTCCCGGACCTGGCTGCGCGCTGCCGCGCCGATCAGGCCCGCCTGGACCTCGCCGACCTCGGCACCGAAGTGCCCACCGCACACCCCGGTGCCTTGCACAGCCCAAGCCTGGGTGAAGCGCTGGGCTGGATCTTCGTCTCCGAAGGCTCCAAACTGGGCGCCGCGTTTTTGATCAAACGCGCCGTGGCGCTGGAGCTGTCCGATACGTTCGGCGCCCGTCACCTCGGTGAGCCGGCCGGTGGCCGCGCTGAAGGCTGGAAACAGTTCACCCGTATTCTCGACAGCCTGGAGCTGTCGGCCGAAGAAGACGCCGCCGCCGAACGGGGCGCCGTCGCCGCCTTCGAACGTTTCACCGAACTACTCAAAGCGGCTTACGCCGCAGACGCCGCGCTGGCCTGACACGCTTTACCCGGGCCCCCAGCGGGGGCCGCACTGTTGCAGTGAGACCATGACCCGAATAGCCCGCTCGAAACTGTCCCGCCTGCTCTACGCGATCCTGGCCTATGTGAGCCTGGGCATCGGCTTGGTGGCCATTGTCGTGCCTGGTTTGCCGACCACCGAGTTCATTCTGCTGGCCGCCTGGGCCGCCACACGTAGCTCCCCGCGCCTGTCGGCGTGGCTGGAGAACCACCGGTTGTTCGGGCCGATCATCTACAACTGGCGCAATGGCAAGGTGATCAAGCGCCGGGCCAAGGTCAGCGCCACCCTGAGCATGCTGCTGTGCGCCGGCATCATGCTGGTTGTGCTTGGCCTGCGCTGGCCGGTGTATCTGGCAATCGGCGGTATGGCCCTGGGTAACCTGTGGATCTGGTCGCGCCCGGAACAACTACCCACCCCCACAGGCATCGACCAAGCCGCTGGCAAATAGCCTGCTTATAGGCTCAGCACTCCGCTATACAACGCATATGCCGCCACCCCGGCACCGGCAAGCACCAGGGCGAAAATCAGCTTTTCCCACCCGGTAAACAAACGCTGCCCCTGCTCATGCCTGGCCCGGGCAAACAGGATCACCCCAGGCGCGTACAACAACGCCGACAGCAAGACGTACTTGAGCCCGCCTGCATACAGCAGCCACACCGCGTACAGCAACGCAACCAGCCCCACCAGCAGGTCCTTGCGGCGCAAACCTGGCTGGCCGGCATAGCTTTCACCGCGCAGCGCCAGCAACACCGCATAGGCCGCCGACCAGAAATACGGCACCAGAATCATCGATGACGCCAGGTAGATCAGGCTGGTATAGGTGCCTGCCGACACCAAGGTAATCAGCAGAAACACCTGGATCATGCTGTTGGTCAGCCATAGTGCGTTGGCCGGTACGTGGTTGGCGTTCTCGCGGGCCAGAAAACGCGGCATGGTGCGGTCGCGGGCGGTAGCGAACAGAATTTCAGCGCAAAGCAACGCCCACGACAGCAGTGCCCCAAGCAACGAAACCGCCAGCCCAATGCTGATCAGCAACGCCCCCCACGGCCCGACGATATGCTCAAGCACCGAGGCCAGCGACGGGTTCGCCAACCCGGCAAGCTCAGGCTGGGTCATCACCCCAAGCGACAGCACGTTGACCAGCACCAGCAGCGCCAGCACCCCGAGGAACCCCAGCACCGTCGCCTTGCCGACATCCGAGCGGCGCAGCGCCCGGCCTGAATAGACGCTGGCGCCTTCGATGCCGATGAACACGAAGACTGTCACCAGCATCATGTTGCGCACCTGCTCCAGCACGCTGCCGAACTGCGGGTTGCTCAAGCCCCAGATATCGCGGGTGAAGATATCGGCGCGGAAAGCAAACGCGGCAATGACGATGAACAACAGTAACGGCAGCACCTTGGCCACCGTGGTCACCTGGTTGATGAACGCGGCCTCCTTGATGCCGCGCAGCACCAGAAAGTGCACCGCCCACAACAGCAGCGAGGCGCAGCCGATGGCCAGTGGCGTGTTGCCCTCGCCAAAAGCCGGAAAGTAGAAACCCAAGGTGCTGAACAACAGCACAAAGTACCCGACATTGCCCATCCAGGCGCTGATCCAGTAACCCCAGGCCGACGAGAACCCCATGTAGTCGCCAAACCCGGCCTTGGCGTAGGCATACACCCCCGAGTCCAGTTCGGGCTTGCGGTTGGCCAGGGTCTGGAACACGAACGCCAGCGCCAGCATGCCAACGGCAGTGATGCTCCAACCGATCAGCACCGCGCCCACATCCGCACGCGCAGCCATGTTTTGCGGCAACGAGAAGATGCCGCCACCGATCATCGAGCCGACCACCAGCGCGATCAGTGCACCAAGGCGCAGTTTATGTCCGGGTTCGCTCATTGCGCCTCCTTGAGGCCTATTTGTAATAACGCTGAAACAGCACGTTAACTAACGGCTCGATAACAAGCGCCAATGGCAATCAAACCGGGTGTATTGATAGCCGCAGCGTCTATCAAAACCGCGGTAATTAACGAGTTTTTAGCCGATAAATGTTGGTCTTGCGCAGTCCACCGCGTTTTTAAGTGAAAAATTTGCGAAACAGGCAAAAGCGACTAGTTTGAAAGTTCGCAGGTGAAACGGAGCGTTTGCTTTGGAAAGACATGGAGGTGCCAGCGCACAAGGCCTGCAGCAGAGCTGTCGGCATCCTCCAGGAGTCGCATGAAGGATTTTTCCGTACCTTCATGTGGGCATGACCTGATCTAAATCAGCGAATGGTAAAGGCGTCAGATTTAATCTGATGTCAACTTTCTCCTGGCACGGAGTCAATAAATGTCTGATTCTCCCGGAAAACTCAAACTGGGTGCACTGGTTGCACTTGTCGTCGGCTCGATGATCGGTGGCGGCATCTTCTCGCTGCCGCAAAACATGGCGGCCAGTGCAGGCGTCGGTGCTGTCTTGATCGGTTGGGCCATCACCGCAGTCGGCATGCTCACCCTCGCCTTCGTGTTCCAGACCCTGGCCAATCGCAAGCCTGACCTGGACGGCGGGGTGTACGCCTACGCCAAGGCCGGGTTCGGTGACTACATGGGCTTTTCCTCAGCCTGGGGCTACTGGATCAGCGCCTGGCTGGGCAACGTCGGCTACTTCGTGCTGTTGTTCAGCACCTTGGGCTATTTCTTCCCGGTGTTCGGTGAAGGCAATACCCCAGCAGCGGTAATCGGCGCCTCGGTGCTGCTATGGGCGGTGCATTTTCTGGTGCTGCGCGGCATCAAGGAAGCAGCGTTCATCAACCTGGTCACCACCGTGGCCAAAGTGGTGCCGCTGGCGCTGTTCGCGCTGATCTGCCTGTTTGCCTTCCGGCTCGACATCTTCACCGCCGACATCTGGGCCGTCGGCACGCCGGAGCTGGGCAGTGTGATGGACCAGGTGCGCAACATGATGCTGGTCACCGTGTGGGTGTTCATCGGCATCGAAGGCGCAAGCATCTTCTCTTCACGCGCCGAAAAACGCGCCGATGTCGGCAAGGCGACGGTGATCGGTTTCGTCACCGTGCTGCTGTTCCTGGTGCTGGTGAACGTGCTGTCGCTGGGGGTGATGACCCAGCCAGAACTGGCCAAGCTGCAGAACCCGTCGATGGCCGCCGTGCTTGAGCATGTGGTCGGCCACTGGGGCGCGGTGCTGATCAGCGTGGGGCTGATCATCTCGCTGCTGGGGGCGCTGCTGTCGTGGGTGCTGCTGTGCGCCGAGATCATGTTCGCCGCCGCCAAGGACCACACCATGCCGGAGTTCCTGCGCCGCGAGAACGCGAACCAGGTGCCGGCCAACGCCCTGTGGCTGACCAACGCCATGGTGCAGATCTTCCTGGTGATCACGCTGTTCTCCAACAGCACCTACCTGTCGCTGATCTACCTCGCCACCTCGATGATCCTGGTGCCTTACCTGTGGTCGGCGGCCTACGCGGTGTTGCTCGCCTGGCGCAACGAGACCTACGAACAGGCCCTGGCCGAGCGCAAGAAGGACCTGATCATCGGCGGCATCGCCCTGGTGTACGCCATCTGGCTGCTGTATGCGGGCGGCGTGAAGTACCTGCTGCTGTCGGCGCTGCTGTACGCCCCTGGCGCGATCCTGTTCGCCAAGGCCAAGCACGAGATGGGCCAGCCGATCTTCACCAGCCTTGAAAAGCTCATTTTCGCCGCCGTGGTAATCGGCGCGCTGGTAGCCGCCTACGGGCTCTACGACGGCTTCCTGACCTTGTGACCCCTTTACTGGAGGAATAGACCATGTCCACTGAGAAACAGAAATACGGCGTCCACTCCGAGGCCGGCAAACTGCGCAAAGTGATGGTGTGCTCCCCGGGCCTTGCGCACAAGCGCCTGACCCCGAGCAACTGCGACGAACTGTTGTTCGACGATGTGATCTGGGTCGACCAGGCCAAGCGCGACCACTTCGACTTCGTTACCAAGATGCGCGAGCGCGGCGTCGATGTGCTGGAGATGCACAACCTGCTCACCGACATCGTCCGCCAGCCCGAAGCGCTGAAGTGGATTCTGGACCGCAAGATCACCGCAGACACCGTCGGCCTGGGCTTGACCAGCGAAGTCCGCAGTTGGCTCGAAGGCCTGGAGCCACGCCACCTGGCTGAGTTCCTGATTGGCGGTGTCGCCGGCCAGGACCTGCCGCAGAGCGAAGGCGCCGATGTGGTCAAGATGTACAACGACTACCTCGGCCACTCAAGTTTCATCCTGCCGCCACTGCCCAACACCCAGTTCACCCGTGACACCACCTGCTGGATCTACGGCGGTGTCACCCTGAACCCCATGTACTGGCCGGCGCGACGCCAGGAAACCCTGCTGACCACCGCCATCTACAAGTTCCACCCCGAGTTCACCGGCGCCGACTTCCAGGTGTGGTACGGCGACCCGGACAAGCAGCACGGCAATGCCACCCTCGAAGGCGGTGACGTCATGCCGATCGGCAACGGCATCGTGCTGATCGGCATGGGCGAGCGCACCTCGCGCCAGGCCATCGGCCAGTTGGCGCAGAGCCTGTTCGAGAAAGGCGCGGTCAAGGAAGTGATCGTCGCCGGGCTGCCCAAATCCCGTGCGGCGATGCACCTGGACACCGTGTTCAGCTTCTGCGACCGCGACCTGGTGACGGTCTTCCCGGAAGTGGTCAGCGAGATCGTGCCGTTCATCATTCGCCCGGACGAAACCAAGCCGTACGGCATGGATGTGCGGCGTATCAACAAGTCGTTCATCGAGGTGGTGGGCGAGCAGTTGGGCGTCAAGCTGCGCGTGGTCGAGACCGGCGGCAACAGCTTTGCCGCCGAGCGCGAGCAGTGGGATGACGGCAACAACGTGGTGGCCCTGGAACCGGGCGTGGTCATCGGCTACGACCGCAACACCTACACCAACACCCTGCTGCGCAAGGCCGGGATCGAGGTCATCACCATCAGTGCCGGCGAACTCGGCCGGGGCCGTGGCGGCGGCCACTGCATGACCTGCCCAATCGTACGCGACCCTATCGATTACTAACGTCCACTGACCCAGGCGGGCGCCCACCCGGCGCCGGCCTGGCGATTACCGAACCTAAGGAGAATCATCATGGCGTTCAACATCCATAACCGTAACCTGCTCAGCCTCGAACACCACACCACCCGCGAGCTGCGTTACCTGCTGGACCTGTCGCGCGACCTCAAGCGTGCCAAGTACACCGGCACCGAGCAGCAACACCTGAAGGGCAACAACATTGCCCTGATCTTTGAAAAAACCTCCACCCGTACCCGCTGCGCGTTCGAGGTGGCGGCCTACGACCAAGGCGCCAATGTCACCTATATCGACCCCAATTCCTCGCAGATCGGCCACAAAGAAAGCATGAAGGACACCGCCCGGGTACTTGGGCGCATGTATGACGCCATCGAGTATCGCGGCTTCAAGCAGGAAATCGTCGAGGAGCTGGCCAAGTTCGCCGGGGTGCCGGTATTCAACGGCCTGACCGACGAGTATCACCCCACGCAAATGATCGCCGACGTGCTGACCATGCGTGAAAACAGCGACAAGCCGCTGCACGACATCAGCTACGCCTACCTGGGCGATGCACGCAACAACATGGGCAACTCGCTGCTGTTGATCGGCGCCAAGCTGGGCATGGACGTGCGCATCGCCGCCCCCAAGGCGCTGTGGCCCCATGACGACCTGGTCGAACGCTGCCACAAGTACGCCGAAGAAAGCGGCGCGCGCATCACCCTGACTGAAGACCCGAAAGCGGCGGTCAAGGGGGTGGACTTTGTGCACACCGATGTCTGGGTGTCGATGGGCGAGCCGGTCGAGGCGTGGGGCGAGCGCATTCAGCAACTGCTGCCCTACCAGGTCAACAAGGAGCTGATGAAAGCCACGGGCAACCCGCGCAGCAAGTTCATGCATTGCCTGCCGGCGTTCCATAACAGCGATACCAAGGTGGGCAAACAGATCGCCGAACAGTATCCGCACTTGGCCAACGGCATCGAAGTCACCGACGACGTGTTCGAGTCGCCCGCCTGCATCGCCTTCGAGCAGGCAGAAAACCGCATGCATACGATCAAGGCGATCCTGGTGTCGACCCTGGCTGATCTGTAACGCCAAAGGCAGGTTCCTTGTGGGAGCGGGCCTGCCGCGCGATAGCGTCCGCTGCTGCGACGCCATGGCGGGGCAAGCCCGCACCCACGGAACCGCCCCACAGCCCCACTGAAGGACTTCCCCATGCGTATCGTGGTTGCTTTGGGCGGTAACGCCCTGCTGCGTCGCGGCGAGCCGATGACCGCCGACAACCAGCGCAGCAATATCCGCACCGCCGCCGAGCGGATCGCAAAAATCCATGCCGGCAACGAGCTGGTCATCGCCCACGGCAACGGCCCGCAAGTGGGCCTGCTGTCGCTGCAGGGCATGGCCTACAAGCCCGATGAGGCCTACCCGCTGGACGTGCTCGGCGCCGAAACCGAAGGCATGATCGGCTACATGATCGAACAGGAACTCGGCAACCTGCTCGACTTCGAAGTGCCGTTCGCCACCCTGCTCACCCAGGTCGAGGTCGACGCCAACGACCCGGCATTCCAGGACCCGACCAAGTTCATCGGCCCGGTCTACAGCAAGGACGAAGCCGAACGCCTGGCCAAGGAAAAGGGCTGGGTGGTCAAGCCAGACGGTGACAAGTACCGGCGTGTGGTCGCCAGCCCCAAACCCAAGCGCATTTTCGAAATCCGCCCGATCAAGTGGCTGCTGGAAAAAAGCAGCATCGTGATTTGCGCAGGCGGTGGTGGCATTCCGACCATGTACGACGAGAACCGCAAGCTCAAGGGCATCGAGGCGGTGATCGACAAGGACCTGTGCTCAGCTCTGCTGGCCGAGCAACTGGAAGCCGACCTTTTGATAATCGCCACCGACGTGGATGCCGCCTACATTGATTTTGGCAAGCCGACACAAAAGGCCATCGCCCAGGCTCACCCCGACGAGCTGGAAAAACTCGGCTTTGCCGCAGGTTCCATGGGGCCGAAGGTACAGGCTGCGTGCGACTTTGCGCGCCACACCGGCAAAGTCGCGGTGATCAGCTCGCTGGAGAACATCGAGGCTATCGTCAAAGGCACTGCCGGCACGCGGGTGTCTACGGCCCAGCCGGGGATCAGCTACCGTTGAATGCAGTTGGCCGGTGCCTGGCGCCGGCCGTTTTCACACTTTGCGGAGGATTTCACCGTGGCGCAGTTCCAACCTGGTCATGTCCATATCATGCGCACAGCGCTGAACAGCAACGACTACAGCTACGAGCTCAACATCAATTACGAAGTAGGCCAAGACCCCAGGGAAGGCCGCGGCATCGAGTTCCGCATGCATGGCAGCATCGAAGGCAAGCCGGTGGATGAGAAGTTCTTCCTGACCAAGGACCAGGTGTTGCCGAGCTTTCTCAGCATTACCACGCGCAAGGCTCAGTCCTACCTGCCCGAAGGCAAGAAGTTCGAAAGCCTGGGTTCGCCGCACAAATTGTACGACGCCATGTTCGAGGATATCCGCGCCAAGCTGGATGTGAAGTCCGGCGACCCGATCAAGCCTGAGCATTTGCAGTAGGGCAGGCACTCCTCACCCCCATGCTTTGCGCAAGCCTGTTCCAGCCTCATCGCAGGCTGGCGCCAGCTTCCACAGAAACCGCGTATCGCCGCAATATTGAGGGCTGGCCGAGATCCCTGTGGGAGATTCTATGGTTTCGGGCAAGTCGCTTTTGATTGTGTAGGAGCGGCCTTGTGTCGCGAAAGGGCTGCGAAG
>NZ_JABWRG010000053.1:0-32869 GCF_014268825.1 Pseudomonas sp. SWRI51
GCTGCGTAGCAGCCCCAGCGATAGTGCGGCTGGCCGAGATCCTGGGGCCGCTACGCAGCCCTTTCGCGACGCAAGGCCGCTCCTACAAAGAACGCGCCCAGCCACGCGTGCGCAGCAGCCCCGGCCAGCGCGGCGATGGTCATGTCAACAGGACGATGCGTTCACCTTCAGGGCAATTGTCGCAACGCGCCCCGTTACGCAAAATGCGCGACCCCATTACATGACCGCTGCCCCGGCAGTTCACGGAGCCCGCCCCCATGCCACACGAAGGCAGCCTTCTTCAAACCGCAGTGATCTTCCTGCTCGCCGCAGTCATCGCCGTGCCACTCGCCAAACGCCTGCAACTGGGTGCAGTGATCGGCTATCTGCTGGCCGGTGTCGCCATCGGCCCACAGGCGCTCGGGCTGATCCGCGATACCGAAAGCGTCTCGCACATCTCTGAACTGGGCGTGGTCCTGCTGCTGTTCATCATTGGCCTGGAGCTGTCACCCCGGCGCCTGTGGCTGATGCGCAAAGCCGTGTTCGGCGTAGGCGCCGCCCAGGTGCTGCTGACCGGCGCAGTGATCGGTGCCATCGCCCTGTTCGGCTTCAGCCAGACGCTACCCGCCGCCATCGTGCTCGGCCTGGGCCTGGCGCTGTCGTCAACCGCCCTCGGCCTGCAGAGCCTGGCCGAAAGCAAGCAGCTCAACGTACCGCACGGGCGCCTGGCGTTTGCCATCCTGCTGTTCCAGGACATCGCCGCCATCCCGCTGATCGCCCTGGTGCCACTGCTTGCCGCCAGTGGCCCCGACACCAGCCACGGCGACAGCCTGGAACATGGCCTGAAAGTGTTCGCCAGCATCGCCATCGTCATCGTCGGCGGGCGCTACCTGCTGCGCCCGCTGTTTCGCATCGTCGCCCGCACCGGCTTGCCGGAGGTCTCCACCGCCACGGCGCTGCTGGTGGTCATAGGCACCGCCTGGTTGATGGAAGAGGCCGGCATTTCCATGGCCCTGGGCGCGTTCCTCGCCGGGCTGCTGCTGGCCGACTCGGAATACCGGCACGAACTGGAATCGCAGATCGAACCCTTCAAGGGCCTGTTGCTGGGGCTGTTCTTCATCAGCGTCGGCATGGGTGCCAACCTTGGCCTGCTGCTGGAAATGCCGCTGGTGCTGTTGGGCCTGACACTGCTGCTGATCGCCGTAAAGCTTGCCCTGTTGTTCGGCACCGGCCGCCTGGCCGGAGGGCTGAACAGCGCCAGCGCCTTGCGCCTTGGCATGGTGCTGGCGGCCGGTGGCGAGTTCGCGTTCGTGGTGTTCAAGCTGGGCAAGGACCAGGGCCTGTTCGACACCCAGACCTACGACCTGCTGATGATGACCATCACCCTGTCGATGGCCCTGACCCCACTGCTGATGCTCGGCTGCGCCCGCGCCCTGAAGCGCCCGCAGACGCAGCGTGAGGTGCCGGAGCAGTACAAGCGCATCGATGCCGGCACGCCGCGCGTGGTGATCGTCGGCATGGGCCGCATGGGGCAGATCGTCTCGCGCATCCTGCGCGCGCAGAAAATCCCCTTCGTGGCCCTGGAAACCTCGGTGGACGCCATCGAGATGACGCGCATGTTCGAGCAGGCCCCGGTGTTCTACGGCGACCCGCTGCGCCCGGAGGTGCTGCACGCAGCCAAGGTCGGCGAGGCTGAGTATTTTGTGATCACCACCGATGACCCGGAGCTGACCACGCGCACCGCCGAGCGGGTCAAGCGCCTGTACCCGCACCTGAAAGTCATCGCCCGGGCGCGCAACCGCCAGCATGTGCACAAGCTGCTGGATGTCGGCGCCGAGCCTATCCGCGAGACGTTCTACTCAAGCCTTGAGATGACCCGCCGCGCCCTGGTCGGGCTGGGGCTGAGCACCGCACAGGCCGACGACCGCATCGCCCGCTTCACCGAGCATGACGAACAGGTGCTTGAAGCCCAAGGCCAGGTCCGCGATGACCGTGCCAAGGTGATGCAGACCGCCAAGGAAGCGCGGGTTGAACTGGAGCGGTTGTTTGAGTCGGATGCGGATTGAGGCTCAGGCGAAGGTAAGCCGAGCGATAGGCGGGTGCTCACGTTGCGCAGCCTGCCAAAGGTCGTAGGCGGCCTGCTCGGCCAGGTACTGACGGGCGCTGCCCAGGCCTGCCAGTTCGAGGCGCAAGGCAAGGTCGGCGGAAATGGCCGAGCGGCCGTTGAGCACCGTAGACAGCTGCCCTCGGGAATAGCCGAGATGACGGGCCAAGTTAGAGACGTTCATGCCGATCGCCGGCAGAACGTCTTCGCGCAAGGCTTCGCCTGGGTGGGGTGGGTTGTGCATGGGCATGGCTCTTAGTCTCCTAGTGATAATCCAGATAGTCGATCAGCTCGACATCGGTACCAATAAAGCGGAACACCAGCCGCCAATTGCCCGATACATTAACCGCCCAAAAGCTGCGCAACTCCCCTCGCAGTGGATGAAGCCGATTGCCCGGGCGGTCCAAGTCCGAGGGGCATTGAGCAACCTCAAGAGATGCAAGCAAACGCCTTAGCCTGGCAACATGATCGCCTCTGACCCCTGATGTATCACCCCGCTGGTACATCAAACGCAGGCCTTTGTGCCTGAAACTGCGAATCATGATTTTTCAACTGTAAGGCCTAACCTTACACCCTTCAAGACTTTTCTATCCATGCTGAACCTCCATGCCACACAAAAAGCCCAGTGTGAGGAAAAGGTCCAAGGGAAACGGAGCCCCGTGGTTCTGAGGCTCATGTCAGAAGGCTCCCATGATCTTGTGGGCAAGCGCGCACCGTTTCAGTCTGCAAGAGCAGCTTTGCACCTGTAGCGGCGGTAGACTGCGAAAATTGGCTTTAGCGTTCTGATTTTTTGGAACGACATGCGCGAGTGGCTTAAAGCCGACATTGTCGGCAAGCCGACTTCAGCTGGGACGCTTGTGGAAGGGGGATCAGGTGATGGGCTCCCTGGTATGGGTGAACAGTCCTCAAGTTACGTAAGGCATTTCTCAATCACCCTCAGCCCGCCCAAATCCGGCTTCCCGGGATGTAAGTTCCTCGGTTTCACGGGGGCTAACCTGCATGAAGCGAGTCGATCTTGGAGGCAAAGGGCAGGCGCTGGACGGTGATTTCACCACCACCGGCGCAACCTGTATCGCCAGCGGGAGGCTCTATCAGAGCGACTCTCGCTACGTGCTGCGCAAAGGTGACCGGACAACCGAATGCCCAGCCTGCGGCCAGCCCGGTACCATCGATGAAGGCGTGCCGTGGTTTACATCCGAGGGTCGCCAGGTTGCGATGGATGGCGCACGGGTCGCCTGCGCGTGCCCGGGTGGCAGTAACCGGGTGATTGCGCCGCTCAATCAGAGCACGCCCGTTACCCCAAATGCCCAGGGCCGTACTGCGCAGCCTCATCAACTAAACCCGCATGCGGTTGCCGCTCCCTTGGGCACGCTGGAGCCAGGTTTTTTTGTCGTGCCGCGCAGCATGTCTGGCCCCGAGGTCCTGGGCGAGTTACTCGGGCAGCAAGCTTCACTGCCCATCTCCCGGCTCAAGATGCTGAACCCCACGTTCGAACTTGGCTTCAAGGCAGGTGAGATCTTCGTGATAGGCGACCCCGACAGCCAAAACAGCTGTACGCGGGAAGAAGCGCAGCTGATGGCAGCGGCTGAACATGCACGTACTTCGTTGGCCAGCCTTACTCCTGAAGAAGCCAACTTCATGATGCGCCACCAGGCAGAGATTGCAGGCTTGCTCGGCGACGCGAGCCTGGCGATGGGCGTTACACAAGCGATGCTGGCCAGGTCGCTTGAAGATCTTCAGAACACACTTCGTCACATCGAAGAGCTGCATCAACAGCAGTTTCGTAAACACGGAAACCTGAAAAGCCCCGAGTTCTTCACCACGCGTAAACAGCTTTTCAAGAAGCTCAGTGCCCAGTTGGAAATAACATTCCTGAAAAAAAGCATGAAGTTGGGAAGTCACGAAACGCTACGCCGTGACCTGGGGATATCGAGCAAGAGCCTTGTCCACCACTGGAGCAAAGCCGGCGGGCCCGGCCAGATCCCAGGCTACGCTACCCACCTGGATAAGCTAGCCAAGGTGTCGAACTACTTGAAGCATGGCGCAAGCGTTGGAATTATCGTGGGAGGCGCTTCATCTGCGTTAAAAATCCAGGACGTTTGCCGAGCTGGGGAAACAGATGAGTGCAAGAAAATCAGATTCACCGAGGCGGGGATTTTTGCAGGTGGATTGAGCGGAGGCGCAGCAGGTGGGTTCATCGGAAAACGGGTCGCCGCCGTAGTCTGCATGGGTTTGGGCCCCGCGGGAGCTTTGACCTGTGGCGTCATCAGCGTCGGTGCAGGGTCTTTGCTGGGAAGCATGTACGGAATGAGCAAAGGCGAAAGCATGGGGGAGTTGATCTATGAGCAGACCGAGCCATCAATTATTTCTGGCGGCCCGAATTGGTAGTGCAGCTAGTGCCTTGGCTACTGATGCTTGCCGGGTTAGGTACTCATGCGTGGGTTGCAAGATCCACACACTTTGAGGCCTTGGTCGCTGCGTTACCGAGTAGCTATTGGTTGCAGATCAGTTTTCTGATGTGGGATGCCAACAGTTATCGGGGCCGATTTCACATAACCACCATGGTCTCGGGGGTGATTTTCTGGCCGATAAAGAACCTCCACATTCGCAAAAATAAACTGGACCCCGCGGACATAGCAAACTTCCCGAAAAACTTGAGAATAATACTACTGCTAGCTAACAGCCTGTTTTGGTCAGGCGGTGTGTTGGCGGTGGTCGCAAACTTTATGTAGCGCTAGATATTCAGACGCACAAAAGCGAAACCCTGAAGGCCGGCAGATCTTGAGGGTTTCAGGTGGGGACATGGGATATCTGGAGCTTGAACGTTCCTTGGACTCACGGGAGCCCCCTTGGGTGCGCTTCCGTTCAGGCCGGCGTTGCCGTCATGAAAAGAGCGGCCTCACGTTTGATCAATCCCTTTGCCTCCTGCGACAACCTGCTCTATTACTACCCACCTGCCCTCCCTCACCGAGAACGCCCATGCTGGCCTTGATCCAGTCCTACCCCTTGCTGCTCGGCTTCTGCCTGCTTGCTCTCGACCTGTTGCTGTGGCAACTGATCCCGCTCGACCGCCGAGCCTGGCGGATCGCTACGCGGCTGGCGATCTTCGTGGTGTTCAGCGCAGTGCTGCTGGCCGCTGGCATGAGCCCGTTGCAGCCGCCGCCGTGGCCCGATGATGTGGCGCGCAACTTCATGGGCACCGTACTGGCGATTGGCTGGTGGCTGTTCGCGGCGCGGACAGTGACGGTGGTGTTCGGGCTGCTGCTGGTGGCGCGTGGCAGCCATGGCGGGCGGCTGTTGCAGGATGTGCTCGGCGCGCTGATCTTTCTGGCGGCCGTGGTGGCGGCGGCGGCCTATGTGCTGCAACTGCCGGTCAAAGGGCTGCTGGCCACCTCCGGGGTGATGGCCATTGTCATCGGCCTGGCCTTGCAGAGCACGCTCAGCGACGTGTTCAGCGGCATCGTGCTCAACACCACGCGGCCCTACCAGATTGGCGATTCGATCTCCATTGATGGCACCGAAGGCAAGGTGCTGGATATCGACTGGCGCGCCACCCGCATGATCACCGCCAGCGGCAGCCTGGCGGTGGTGCCCAACTCAGTGGCCGCCAAGGCCCGGCTGCTCAACCACAGCCGCCCGGCCGACCGCCATGGGGTGACGATCAGCGTGGTGGTGCCGGCCAAGATACGGCCACGGCGGGTGTTCGACGCCCTGGAAAAAGCCCTGCAAGGGACCAGCGCGCTGCTCGCCACGCCGGCGCCGAAAGTGGCGGTCAAGGCCTCGACAGTGGAGTCGGTGGAGTACGAAGCCAGCGGTTTCATCGCCGACATGGCGCTGAAAAACGAGGTGCGTAACCAACTGTTCGACCTTGCCCACCGGCATCTGGAGGCCAGTGGCATCTTGTGGAACGTCGATGTGGCGTCCACACCGCGCAGCCGCCAGCGCGAGTTGCTCGACGACGTGCGCGTGTTCCGCTCGCTCAGCCCTGAGGAGCGCGATGCCTTGAGCCAGCGCATGACCGCCGTGGAGTATTTGGCAGACCAGGTGATTCTGGAGATCGGCGATAACGCCGACCACCTGCTGCTGATCGGCAGCGGCGTGGTTCAGGCCTCGGTGCGCAAGGATGAGCAGTTGCTGGAGGCAGGCCGTATGGGGCCGGGTGAGGTGCTGGGCATCGAGGGGCTGGTGGATGAAGAAAACTCGCTGGCCGAATTCCGCACCCTGACCAGTTGCCTGCTGTATCGCATCGACAAGGAGCAGGTGCGCAGTTGCCTGGCGGCACGCGGCGAGGTGAAAGCCGCGCTGACCAAGCTGCAGCTGTATCGCCAGCACAGCCGCGAATCACTGCTGGCGCAGCGCCCGGCGCAGGTGAAGAAGGGCGGTTTCCTGAGCTGGCTGCATCGCTAGGCGCTTGCCTACACCTCGCGCAGGGAGTGGCAACGCCTGAAGCGCGCCTCTAGATTGCGGTCAGGCATCTGGTGGCTGCGCAGGGCAGTCAGGGTTTGTTCGACATACTCGCGGGTGGTGCCGTAGCGGCCTTTGGCGCTGGCCAGAATCTGGCTCAGCAAGGTGTCCGGCAGGTCGCCTGCATAGCACGGCAAGTGGCGCTCCAGCACAAAACCCAGTGCCTGCACTTTGCTGCCGTCGTTCAGGCGGCAACTGAGCCAGTGCGGGCGATAGGCCGGGAACGGCATCTCGCGCTGCCACAACGCCATGAGCGAGGCGTCCAGGTTGCTTTCGTCCAACCGGTAGGCAAAGCCACTGCACGAGCCGCCGCGGTCGAGGCCGAAGACCAGCCCCGGGCATTCCGGGGTGCCACGGTGTTCATGGGACCACAGGTACAGGCCGCGATGGAAACCATGCACCCTTGCCCGCTGGCGCTCGACCGAGTTGCATTCTGGCCGCCAGATCAACGAACCATATGCAAACAGCCATACCGGCCCACCGGTATGTTGCGACATGGTCGCTTGCATGGAGTGTTGGAGTTGCTCGGGGGTCAACTGTTCGCCGAAGTCCAGCGACGGCGGATAGGTAATTTGCCAGGATGAACTTTCAAGTGTCGACATAGGCTGCCGCCATTATTCCTGTGAACTGCAAGGATACTGCCGCAGGCCGTGGGAGCGGGCCTGCGCCGCCGAGGGCCTGATGCCTAAGCTAAGGCAAAGGCACTGTATGCTCAACCCCGGAAACAAACTTTCATGCACTGCTGCGCAGCGGGCAAAGAGTATTAACCTGTTCGGCAAGCATGCGCGTTATATATTCACAACTGGATAGCGCAGTTATAAAACCCGGCCAGGCGTTGCGCGAGGCCGGGTGTGTGTTCAACCGCGCGGGGCGTAGGCAAATACGTCAGCACGCATGCGGTGCGCATCCATGCCGGCCTCGACCAACGCGTCGAGGGTGGCGTAGACCATGTTCGGCGAGCCGCTGGCATACACATGCACCTGGTTAAGGTCGCCGATGTCTTCGCAGACCGCTTCGTGCAGCAGGCCGCAGCGCCCTTCCCAGGCGCACAGGTCGCTGACCACCTTGTGCAGGAACAAGTTGGGCAGTTGCTCCCACTCGTGCCAGTGCTCGATGGTGTAGAAGTCTTCAGGCCGGCGCACGCCCCAGTACAGGTGGACGGGGTGCTTGAAGCCCTGGGCGCGGCAGTGCTCGACCAGGCTGTGCATCTGGCCCATGCCGGTGCCAGCGGCGATCAGCACCAGCGGGCCGTCCGGCAGCTCGGCCAGGTGGGCATCGCCAAATGGCAGCTCGACCCGCGCCAGGCCATCGCGCTGCAGCTGCTCGATCAGTTGCACGGCGCTGCTGTCGCGGGCCAGTACGTGCAGTTCGAGGTCGCGCCCGGCATGGGGTGCCGAGGCCAGCGAGAACGCGGCCTTGGACGCGCTGTCACGTTCGATCATCAGGTATTGCCCGGCGTGATAGCGCGGCGGCTTGCCAGCCGGGGCGCGCAGGCGCACGCGCCAGACATCGCCACCCACGTCGACACATTCGCTGACGCTGCAGGCAAGCCGGCGCACTGGCAGCTCGCCCAGGGCCAGCACGCCGTCCCACAGCAGCACGCAGTCTTCCAGGGGTTCGGCGATGCAGGTGAACAGCTCGCCGTGATCACGCTCCTGGCCTTCCTGGCGCACGCGGCCTTCGACCAGCAGCGCGGCGCAGACATGGCAATTGCCGTTGCGGCAGCTGCTTGGGCAGTCGTAGCCCAAGCGCCGCGCCGCATCCAGAATCCTTTCGCCCGGTTCGACTGCCAATACCGCCCCGGAGGGCTGCAACGTTACCTGCATCAATCTATTCCCAACTGATCCCACAGCTCATCGATACGGCGGGTGACGGCCTCGTCCTTGACGATGACGCGACCCCATTCGCGTGTAGTCTCGCCCGGCCATTTGTTCGTGGCATCCAGGCCCATCTTCGACCCCAGGCCCGACACCGGCGACGCAAAGTCGAGGTAGTCGATCGGGGTGTTTTCGATCATTACCGTATCACGCTTGGGGTCCATGCGCGTGGTGATGGCCCAGATCACGTCGTTCCAGTCGCGGGCGTTTACGTCGTCGTCGGTAACGATAACGAACTTGGTGTACATGAACTGTCGCAGGAACGACCACACACCCAGCATCACGCGCTTGGCGTGGCCTGGGTACTGCTTCTTGATGGTTACCACCGCCATGCGGTACGAACAGCCTTCCGGCGGCAGGTAGAAGTCGACGATCTCGGGGAACTGCTTCTGCAGGATCGGCACGAACACCTCGTTCAGCGCCACGCCGAGAATGGCCGGCTCATCAGGCGGGCGGCCGGTGTAGGTGCTGTGGTAGATCGGGTTTTGCCGGTGGGTGATGCGCTCGATGGTGAACACCGGGAAGCTGTCCACCTCGTTGTAGTAACCGGTGTGGTCGCCGTAGGGGCCTTCCGGGGCCACTTCGCCGGGGTGGATCACGCCTTCAAGGATGATCTCGGCGGTGGCGGGCACCTGCAGGTTGCTGCCACGGCATTTGACCAGCTCAGTGCGGTTGCCGCGCAGCAGGCCGGCAAAGGCGTACTCGGACAGCGTGTCGGGCACCGGGGTGACCGCGCCAAGGATGGTCGCAGGGTCTGCGCCCAAGGCCACGGCTACCGGGAACGGCTGGCCGGGGTTCTTTTCGCACCACTCGCGGTAGTCCAGGGCGCCGCCACGGTGGCTGAGCCAGCGCATGATCACCTTGTTGCGGCCGATCACTTGCTGGCGATAGATGCCGAGGTTCTGGCGGTCCTTGTTCGGCCCGCGGGTCACGGTCAGGCCCCAGGTGATCAGCGGCGCCACATCGCCCGGCCAGCAGTGCTGGATTGGCAGTTGCGAAAGGTCGACGTCATCGCCCTCCACCACCACTTCCTGGCACACCGCGTCCTTGACCACTTTTGGCGCCATGGACACGACTTTCTTGAAGATCGGCAGTTTCGACCAAGCGTCCTTGAGGCCCTTGGGCGGCTCAGGTTCTTTGAGGAATGCCAGCAGCTTGCCGATTTCGCGCAGTTCTTCGACGGACTCTGCGCCCATGCCCATGGCCACGCGCTCGGGGGTGCCGAACAGGTTGCCGAGCACCGGGATATCAAAGCCGACAGGCTTTTCGAACAGCAACGCCGGGCCTTTGGCACGCAGGGTGCGGTCGCAGACTTCGGTCATTTCCAGGACGGGGGAGATGGGAACCTGGATGCGCTTGAGTTCACCGCGCTGTTCCAGGCCACGGATGAAGTCGCGCAAGTCGCGATACTGCATGCAAGGGCCTCGTGTTGGGCGTATCGGTCGGGGGGCAGAGTGTAGCGCCGTTCGGCCATTTTTTGGGCCGTAAATGAATCGGGGCCGCTTCGCGCCCCACCGCAAGGCAAGCCTGCCCCTACAGACTATGTGTAGGAGTGGGCTCGCCCCGCGATGGGCTGCAAAGCAGCCCCGATTACAGCCTGATGCGCGGTTACTTGCGCTTCATCGACAAGAAGAACTCGTCGTTGGTCTTGGTCTGCTTGAGTTTGTCGGTCAGGAACTCGATGGCGGCGATTTCGTCCATCGGGTGCAGCAGCTTGCGCAGAATCCACATGCGCTGCAGTTCGTCGTCGGCAGTCAGCAACTCTTCACGGCGGGTGCCGGACTTGTTGATGTTGATGGCCGGGAATACGCGTTTTTCGGCGATACGACGGTCCAGCGGCAGTTCCATGTTACCGGTGCCCTTGAACTCTTCGTAGATCACTTCGTCCATCTTCGAGCCGGTTTCAACCAGCGCGGTAGCGATGATGGTCAGCGAACCGCCTTCTTCGATGTTACGAGCGGCACCGAAGAAACGCTTCGGTTTTTCCAGCGCGTGGGCATCGACACCACCGGTCAGTACCTTGCCGGAGCTCGGGATCACGGTGTTGTAGGCGCGAGCCAGACGGGTGATGGAGTCCAGCAGGATGACCACGTCCTTCTTGTGCTCAACCAGGCGCTTGGCCTTCTCGATGACCATTTCGGCAACCTGCACGTGGCGGGTTGGTGGCTCGTCGAAGGTCGAGGCAACCACTTCGCCGCGCACGGTGCGCTGCATTTCGGTCACTTCTTCCGGGCGCTCGTCGATCAGCAGGACGATCAGGTGGCACTCGGGGTTGTTACGGGTGATGTTGGCCGCAATGTTCTGCAGCATGATGGTCTTGCCCGCTTTCGGCGGGGCGACGATCAGGCCGCGCTGGCCCTTGCCGATTGGCGCGCACAGGTCGATGACACGGCCGGTGAGGTCTTCGGTGGAACCGTTACCGGCTTCCATCTTCAGGCGCTTGTTCGGGAACAGCGGCGTCAGGTTCTCGAAGAGAATCTTGTTCTTCGCGTTTTCCGGGCGGTCGAAGTTGATGGTATCGACCTTGAGCAGCGCGAAGTAACGCTCGCCTTCTTTCGGCGGGCGGATCTTGCCGACGATGGTGTCGCCAGTGCGCAGGTTGAAACGGCGGATCTGGCTTGGCGAAACGTAGATGTCGTCAGGGCCGGCCAGATAGGAGGCATCGGCCGAGCGCAGGAAACCGAAACCATCCTGGAGAATCTCCAGCACGCCATCACCGGAAATCTCTTCGCCGCTTTTCGCGTGCTTTTTCAGCAGGGCGAAAATCACGTCCTGTTTGCGCGAACGGGCCATGTTTTCGATGCCCGCCTGTTCGGCCATTTCCAGGAGATCGGTAATCGGCTTTTGCTTGAGTTCAGTCAGGTTCATAAGGGGAATGACGTAATCATGTAAGAAGGGAGGAATCAAGCCTTTGGCTTAATGAGGCCGCGCCGCTAGATGGCGACAAGATCGCGTACTGATTCGAATTGGGATGCTTCGGCGACGGCGTGCAGAGGGCACTGGAGAAGCAGTGCGAGGCCGAATGTAACACTTGCTTTTTTCGACGTCTACTGGTTTTGGCCGCTGCCGTTACAGCCATTTTTCGAGCAGGCCCCGTATTCTGGGGGTGAACTGCTGTCGCAGAAATTTCCTACGCCAATAAAAGAAAGGCCCCGCATTTGCGGGGCCTTTTCAACATCACAGGTTGGCGTCGAGGAACGCGGCCAGCTGCGATTTGGACAATGCGCCGACCTTGGTCGCCTCGACATTGCCGTTTTTGAACAGCATCAGCGTCGGGATACCACGTACGCCGTGCTTGGCCGGGGTTTCCTGGTTGTCGTCGATGTTCAGCTTGGCGACGGTCAGTTTGCCCGCGTAGGTGGAGGCGATGTCGTCCAGCACTGGAGCGATCATCTTGCATGGGCCGCACCATTCGGCCCAGTAGTCGACCAGCACCGGGCCTTCTGCCTTGAGCACTTCGGCTTCGAAGGTGGCGTCAGTGACGTGTTTGATAAGATCGCTGCTCATGGAAATCTCCAGGTCGTAAGCATAAAAACGTTGCCCATCATAGCTGCACCCTCGTTCGACAGGAAGCCACAGCCGATTGAGTGTAACTATAGTTGTGCAAGACGCCACGAATCGAAACTGTCATATGGCTGTCATAGCATTGCTATGACATTGCCATGCATCAAGCCTTGCGCTGCCGCTCGTTGGCGTATGGCCGCGATCGTGGCACGATTGCCGGGTTACCGACCGAGAACATCCAGACCATGCCGCAAAACTCCGCGAAGAACCTGTCTCTGATCGCTGCCATCGACCTGGGCTCCAACAGCTTCCATATGGTCGTGGCCAAGGCCCACCATACCGAGATACGCATTCTCGAGCGGCTGGGGGAGAAGGTTCAGCTGGCCGCCGGCATCAACGAAGAGCGCCAGCTCAGTGAAGAAGCCATGGAGCGGGGGCTTGAATGCCTCAAGCGTTTCGCCCAGCTGATCCACGGCATGCCGGCAGGCGCCGTGCGTATCGTCGGCACCAACGCCCTGCGTGAAGCGCGCAACCGCAACGAATTCATCCAGCGTGCCGAAGCCATTCTCGGCCACCCGGTCGAGGTGATTTCGGGGCGTGAAGAAGCCCGCCTGATCTACCTCGGCGTGTCGCACACCCTGGCCGACAACCCCGGCAAACGCCTGGTGGCCGATATTGGCGGTGGCAGCACCGAGTTCATCATTGGCCAGCGCTTCGAGCCCTTGCTGCGCGAAAGCCTGCAAATGGGCTGCGTGAGCTTCACCCAGCGCTATTTCCGCGATGGCAAGGTGACCCCGGCGCGCTACGCCCAGGCGTACACCGCTGCGCGCCTGGAGCTGATGAGCATCGAGAACGCCCTGCACCGCCTGACCTGGGATGAAGCCATCGGCTCGTCGGGCACCATCCGCGCCATCGGCGCCGCCATCAAGGCCGGCGGCCTGGGCAACGGCGAGGTGAATGCCGAGGGCCTGGCATGGGTCAAGCGCAAGCTGTTCAAGCTGGGCGAGACCGACAAGATCGACTTCGAGGGGGTCAAACCTGACCGTCGGGCGATCTTCCCGGCGGGCCTGGCCATCCTCGAAGCCATTTTCGATGCGCTGGAGCTGGCGCGCATGGACCACTGCGACGGTGCGCTGCGTGAAGGCGTGCTGTTCGACCTGCTAGGGCGCCACCACCACGAAGACGTGCGCGAACGCACCCTGAACTCGTTGATGGAGCGCTACCACGTTGATCAAGGCCAGGCCGCGAGGGTTGAGCGCAAGGCGCTGCACGCGTTCGACCAAGTAGCGCAGGCGTGGGGGCTTGAGGACGGAAACTGGCGCGATCTACTGAGCTGGGCTGCCAAAATCCACGAAGTCGGCTTGGATATTGCGCATTACCACTACCACAAGCATGGCGCTTACCTGATTGAGCACTCCGACCTTTCCGGGTTCTCCCGCGAAGATCAGCAGATGATGTCGCTGTTGGTGCGCGGCCACCGCCGCAACATCCCCAAAGACAAGTTCGCCGAATTTGGTGACGAAGGCGTGCAGTTGATTCGCCTGTGCGTGCTGCTGCGCTTTGCCATTCTGTTCCACCATATCCGCGGCACCCAGGCGATGCCCAAGGTGGTGCTGCAGGCGGCAGAAAACAGCCTTGAAGTGGTGTTCCCGGATGGCTGGCTGGAGCAGCACCCGCTGACCCAGGCCGACTTCGCCAACGAGGCAGAGTGGCTGGCGCGGGTCGGGTTTGTGCTTAGCGTTCGCTGAGGGCGGCCTTAGCCAGAGGCTGGGCAAGCCTGCGATGGCCTCATCGCAGGCTATCGCCAGCTCCCACAGTGAATCTGTCCAGCCTCGATATTGTGGGTTGACTCAGACCCTGTGGGAGATTCTATGACTTCGGGCAAGTCGCTTTTGATTGTGTAGGAGCGGCCTTGTGCCGCGAAAAGGCTGCGAAGCAGCCCCAGCGATTCTGGTGGGTGCTTAGATCCTGGGGCTGCTTCGCAGCCCTTTCGCGGCACAAGGCCGCTCCTACACTGACCGCGTAGACGGCATGGATATGGGGATAGGCGAGCTCTGTGGGAGCTGGCGATAGCCTGCGATGAGGCCATCACAGGGTTGCACAAAACCTGGAATCTCCCACAGAGACAGCTCCTACACACCGCGGCGCTGTTGAAACCGGCATCAAACCCCACACCTAGCGAACGTTCAACACCGGGTTGCTCAGGCGCTCAAGCAAGGTCGCCTGGGCGCTGCGCGGGTTCTGGTTGCCGGTCGGCGTGCTGCGCACGTAGCGCCCGTCCGGCTGCAGGGTCCAGGCCTGGGTGTTGTCGGTCAGGTAACCTTCCAGCTCCTTCTTCACCCGCAGCAACAGCTTCTTGCCCTCGACCGGGAAGCACGTCTCGACGCGCTTATCGAGGTTGCGCTCCATCCAGTCGGCACTCGACAGGTAGATCTGCTCCTCGCCACCGTTGAGGAAGTAGAACACCCGCGTGTGCTCCAGGAAGCGGCCGATGATCGAACGCACGTGGATGTTGTGCGACACCCCGGCAATGCCTGGGCGCAGGCAGCACATACCACGCACCACCAAGTCGATACGCACGCCCGACTGGCTGGCCTTGTACAACGCCTTGATGACCTTGGCATCGGTCAGCGAGTTGAACTTGGCGATGATGTGCGCAGGCTTGCCGTCCAGGGCGAACTGGGTTTCCCGGGCGATCATGTCGAGCATGCCTTTCTTCAGCGTGAACGGTGCATGCAGCAGCTTTTTCATGCGCAGGGTCTTGCCCATGCCGATCAACTGGCTGAACAGCTTGCCGACGTCTTCGGTCAGGGCATCGTCCGAGGTCAGCAGGCTGTAGTCGGTGTACAGGCGGGCGTTGCCGGCGTGGTAGTTGCCGGTGCCCAAGTGTGCATAGCGCACGATCTCGCCCTGCTCGCGGCGCAGAATCAGCATCATCTTGGCGTGGGTCTTGAAGCCGACCACGCCGTAGATCACCACCGCGCCAGCAGCTTGCAGGCGGCTGGCCATCTGCAGGTTGGACTCTTCATCGAACCGCGCGCGCAGTTCGATCACCGCGGTGACCTCCTTGCCGTTGCGCGCCGCATCCACCAGGGCGTCGACGATCTCCGAGTTGGCGCCGGAGCGGTACAGGGTCTGGCGCACCGCGAGCACATGCGGGTCTTTGGCCGCCTGGCGCAGCAGGTCGACCACCGGGGTGAACGACTCGAACGGGTGCATCAGCAGGATGTCCTGCTTGCTGATCACGCTGAAGATGTTGTCGGCGTTTTGCAGCAGCTTGGGGATCGCCGGGGTGAATGGCGTGTATTGCAGCTCTGGGTGGCTGTCCAGGCCGGTGATGCTGAACAGCCGCGTCAGGTTGACCGGGCCGTTGACCTGATACAGCTCGCTCTCGCTCAGGCTGAACTGCTTGAGCAGGTAGTCCGACAGGGTTTTCGGGCAGGTATCGGCCACCTCAAGGCGCACCGCATCGCCGTAGCGCCGCGAGAACAGCTCGCCGCGCAGCGCGCGGGCCAGGTCGTCGACCTCTTCGGAGTCCAGCGCAAGGTCGGCGTTACGGGTCAGGCGGAACTGGTAGCAGCCCTTGACCTTCATGCCCTGGAACAGGTCATCGGCGTGGGCGTGGATCATCGATGACAGGAACACGTAGTTGGCACCCGGGCCGCCGACGTCTTCCGGCACCCGAATGACCCGTGGCAGCAGGCGCGGCGCCGGGATAATCGCCAGGCCCGAGTCGCGACCGAAGGCATCGACGCCTTCGAGCTCGACGATGAAGTTCAGGCTCTTGTTCACCAGCAACGGGAACGGGTGGGTCGGGTCGAGGCCGATCGGGGTGATGATCGGCGCAATTTCGTCGCGGAAATACCGGCGCACCCAGCTTTTCAGCTTGGGCGTCCAGTGGCGGCGGCGAATGAAGCGAATGTGGTGTTTCTCCAGCTCCGGCAACAGCACATCGTTGAGGATCGCGTACTGGCGATCCACCTCGTAGTGCACCAGTTCGCTGATCCGCGCCAACGCCTGGTGCGGCTGCAAGCCGTCGGCGTCGGCCTGTTCGCGGGCAAAATTGATCTGTTTCTTCAGGCCCGCCACGCGGATCTCGAAGAACTCATCCAGGTTGCTGGAGAAGATCAACAGGAACTTCAAGCGCTCAAGCAGCGGGTAGGACTCATCCAGCGCCTGTTCCAGCACGCGGATGTTGAACTGCAGCTGCGAAAGCTCGCGATGAATGTACAGGCTGCTGTCGTCCAGGCTCGGCACGACAATCGCGGGCGCAGGGGCCGGAGCCGGGGCTTCGACCACAGGCTCAGGCGCCGCGGCGGCTGGCAGGTCTGGCGGGGTCTGCAGCATTTCTTCAGGCACCACCAGGGCATCCTTGCTCGCGACCGGGGTTGGCACTTCGTTATTCATCTGACGTTCCTGTTGAGGGCGTTACTGCCCTCTCATCAATTGAGCGGCACGCACGGCGAAATAGGTCAGGATGCCATCGGCGCCTGCCCTTTTGAATGCGGTAAGGGATTCGAGGATCACAGCCTCGCTGAGCCAGCCATTCTGGATGGCGGCCATGTGCATGGCGTATTCGCCACTGACCTGGTAGACGAAGGTCGGCACTTTGAACTCGGTTTTGACGCGGTAGAGGATGTCCAGGTACGGCATGCCCGGCTTGACCATGACCATGTCGGCGCCTTCGGCGAGGTCGGTGGCCACTTCGTGCAGGGCTTCATCGCTGTTGGCCGGGTCCATCTGGTAGGAAGCCTTGTTGGCCTTGCCCAGGTTCAACGCCGAGCCCACCGCATCGCGGAACGGGCCGTAGTAGGCGCTGGCATACTTGGCCGAATAGGCCATGATGCGCACGTTGACGTGGCCAGCCACTTCCAGGGCTTCGCGGATCGCGCCCAGGCGGCCGTCCATCATGTCCGAAGGGGCTACCACCTGGGCGCCAGCTTCGGCGTGCGACAGCGCCTGGCGGACCAGTGCATCGACGGTGATGTCGTTCTGAACGTAACCCTCTTCATCGAGGATGCCGTCCTGTCCGTGGGTGGTGAACGGGTCGAGGGCGACGTCGGTGATCACGCCCAGCTCCGGGAAGCGCGCGCGCAACGCGCGGGTGGCGCGCTGGGCAATGCCGTCGGGGTTCCAGGCTTCAGCGCCATCCAGGGATTTCTTTTCAACCGGGGTTACCGGGAACAGCGCCAGCGCCGGGATGCCCAGCTCGACCCAACCCTGTGCAGCTTCGAGCAGCAGGTCGATGGACAGGCGCTCGACGCCTGGCATGGACGGGATTTCTTCACGGCGGTTTTCGCCATCGAGGACGAATACCGGAAGAATCAGGTCATCGACAGTCAGGGTGTTTTCGCGAACCAGGCGACGGGAGAATTCATCCCGGCGGTTGCGACGCAAACGGGTGGCAGGAAACATACGGTTGGCGGGGGTAAAGCTCACGGCAGACTCCTGAGCCCGCGCAGGCGGGCTAGCGCGACAGTTATAAGCGGCCATTATGACGCCTGTGTTACACCCTGAGGCAACCCTGCGACGTGTAGCCGCAGTCATTCTCCCTGTAGGAATTGTTCACGTCGAGACACATTTCGACACTTTCCCCAACGCCCGCGAAGGGGTAGGCTGCGCGTTCATTTCGCCAGCACGCCTGAAAATGCTTCAACAATTCCTGAACGATTTCGGCTACTTTGCCCTTTTTCTCGGCACGTTCTTCGAAGGCGAGACCATCCTGGTACTGGCCGGTTTTCTTGCGTTCCGCGAATACATGGACATCAAGCTGGTGGTGGTAGTCGCCTTCTGCGGCAGCTATGCCGGTGACCAGTTGTGGTACTTCATGGGCCGCCGCCACGGGCGCAAGATCCTTGCCCGCAAGCCGCGCTGGCAAGCCATGGGCGACCGCGCCCTCGAGCACATTCGCCGCCACCCGGACATCTGGGTGCTGAGCTTCCGCTTCGTCTACGGCCTGCGCACGGTAATGCCGGTCGCCATCGGCCTGTCGGGCTACCCCCCGCGCCGCTATCTGCTGCTCAACGGTATCGGTGCTGCAGTCTGGGCGCTGGCCCTGGGCCTTGCTGCCTATCACTTTGGCGCCATCCTCGAAGGCATGCTCGGCAGCATCAAGAAGTACGAGCTGTGGGTGCTGGGCGCGCTGCTGGTGCTGGGCCTCGGCCTGTGGCTGCGCCGCCGTTACCGCAACAGCCGCGCCGA
This sequence comes from Pseudomonas sp. SWRI51, assembly GCF_014268825.1. Classification (NCBI taxonomy): domain Bacteria; kingdom Pseudomonadati; phylum Pseudomonadota; class Gammaproteobacteria; order Pseudomonadales; family Pseudomonadaceae; genus Pseudomonas; species Pseudomonas sp. SWRI51. Next base: position 18,130 of record NZ_JABWRG010000053.1, read on the forward strand.
GCGCCTGGCAGCCGAGCAAAGCCTGGCCGAACAGGCGGCAGCCGAGCAGCAAGACACGCCCCAAGGCCGCGACCCGCAATAAGCCGCGCCCCCCCCCTGCCGGCTGTCGCAGGCAAACTCTGAACACGTCGCGCTGCTTGCGTTCCAAGCAGCATGGGCACGCGTTACGCGGCCACCTCTGCCAAACTGAAGGCCATTGAGTGCCTCGCCCCGGGAGTAACGAGCATGAAGAAAAAAGTTGCGGTGATTCTGTCCGGCTGCGGCGTGTACGACGGCGCCGAAATCCATGAAAGCGTGATTACCCTGCTGCGCCTCGACCAGCGCGGCGCCGAGGTGCAGTGCTTTGCGCCAAACATCGCGCAGAAGCATGTGATCAACCACCTGACCGGCGAAGAAATGCCAGAATCGCGCAACGTGCTGGTTGAGTCGGCGCGCATCGCACGCGGCCAGGTGCAGGACATCCGCGAGGCCAAGGCCGACGATTTCGATGCGCTGATCGTGCCTGGGGGCTTTGGCGCGGCGAAGAACCTGTCGGATTTCGCCGAAAAGGGCGCCGACTGCACGGTCAACCCCGACGTTTTGGCCCTGGCCGAGGCGTTCGCCGCTGACTGCAAGCCGGTCGGCATGATGTGCATCTCGCCGGCGCTGGCCGCGAAGATCTACGGCCCGGGGGTGGTCTGCACCATCGGTACTGATGCCGACACCGCCGGCGCGGTGGTGAAGATGGGCGGCACCCACGAAGAGTGCGACGTGCACGACATCGTCGAGGACGTGCCGCGCAAGCTGGTGACCACCCCGGCCTACATGACCGCTCAATCGATCAGCGATGCAGCGGGCGGTATCTACAAGCTGGTCGACCGGGTGCTGGAACTGACCCACGAGAACGACTGACCAACACGGGCTTGCCGCCTACTCCGGCGAGCCCGACGTTGTGGCGGGGTATTGCTGCGACAGGCGGGTCAGAATCCGGTCCAGCGAGTTGGCGAAGGCCTGCTTCTCGCGCTCGCCGTAGGGCGGCTGCCCGCCCCCCACCTGGCCTTGCTCGCGCAGATCGGTGAACAGGTTACGCACGGCCAGCCGGTCGCCCATGTTGCGCTCGTCGAACTCGCGACCACGCGGGTCGAGCGCCGCCACACCGTTTTTTACCAGCCGATCGGCCAACGGCACGTCGCTGCAGATCACAAGCTCGCCGGGGATGGCGTTTTCTACCAGATAGTCATCGGCTGCATCCATGCCGCTGGGGACCACGATCAGCCGCACGCAGGCGAAGGCCGGCTTGATCTGCGGCTGGCCGGCGACCATCACCACTTCGAGCTTGCGCTTGAGGGCGAACTTGACGATCAGTTCCTTGGCCGCCTTGGGGCAGGCGTCGGCATCGATCCATATACGCATTGGGCATGTTCCGCTTTTCAAATCACAGGGCACTAGTGTCTGGCCTGGCCACGTTGCGGGCAAGCCCGCCGTGCAGCGCGCTAGCGTCAGGGCAGCCAACTTGGCTCGGCCTGCTGGCCTCTTCGCGGGGCAAGCCCGCTCCTACAGACCTCGCCAAGCCCTCTATCGATGCCGTTTACGCGTCCGTCCTACACAAGACCGCGGCGCTTCTCGGCCAGCCAGCTACGCCCGTACAGCACCACAATCGCCAGCAACGCCAGCGCTTGTGCACTGAGCGAATAGGCATCGGCATGAATCCCCAGCCAGTCGAACTCAAAGAACGCCAGCGGCCGCGTGCCCAGCACCCCGGCCTCTTGCAGCGCCTTGATGCCGTGCCCGGCGAACACCACCGACAACGCACACAGCAACGCGGCGTTGATGCTGAAGAACAGCGACAATGGCAGTTTCGCCGAGCCGCGCAGAATCACCCAGGCCAGGCCCACCAGCAGCACCAGCGCCGTGGCACCACCGGCAAGCACCGCCTGGTGGCCGGCAGGCCCTGCCTGCAACCACAGGGTTTCGTAGAACAGGATCACCTCGAACAACTCGCGGTACACCGAGAAGAACGCCAGCATGGCAAAGCCGAAGCGCCCGCCACCGCTGACCAGACTGCTCTTGATGTAATCCTGCCAGGCCGCCGCATGGCGCCGGTCGTGCATCCACACCCCCAGCCACAGCACCATCACCGCCGCAAACAGCGCGGTGCAGCCTTCCAGCAGCTCGCGCTGGGCGCCACCCACGTTGATCACATAGGCAGCCAGCGCCCAAGTGGCGAAACCTGCGACCAGCGCCAGGCCCCAGCCGATGTTGACGCTGCGCACTGCCGACTGCTGCCCGGTGTTGCGCAGGAACGCCAGGATTGCCGCCAGCACCAGAATCGCCTCAAGGCCCTCACGCAGCAGAATCAGCAAGCCTGAGATGTAGCTCAGCGACCAGCTCAAGCCGTCGCTGCCAAGCAACTTGGCGGCCTCTTCGAGCTTGGCCTTGGCCACGGCCAGGCGCTGTTCGGCCTGGGCGACGGGCAAACCATCCTGTAGCGCCTGGCGGTAGGCCATCAGGGTCTTTTCGGTGTCTTTGCGGGCCTGGGTGTCGATGTTGTCGAGTGAGCTTTCAACCAGCTCGAAGCCCTCCAGATACGCCGCCACCGACAGGTCATACGCCTGGTCGTGATCACCGCTGCGGTAAGCCGCCAGGCTCTTGTCCAGGGTGCTGGCGGTGTAGTCGAGCAGTTGCGCCGGGCCACGCTGCACCTGCGGCGGTTGCGCGCGCTGGGCACGGAATGCAGCCAGGCTGGCGGCGCCTTCGCCGGCGGCCACCTCCGCCGGCGTCTGCCGGGCCAGCTCGGCGATGTTCCAGGTTTTCTCGCCTTTGGCGGCCTGCGGGTCTGCAGTGAAGCTGGCGATGTAGGCCGCCACGTCCCAGCGCTGGCGCTCGTCGAGCTGGTCGGCGAACGACGGCATCTCGGTGCCTTCGATGCCCAGCCCAAGGGTGTTGTACAGGTCGAACAGGCTCAACTGGTCGAGGCGCTCGGCGTTGCGCAGGTTAGCCGGTGCCGGCTCAAGGCCAACACCCGCCGGGCCATCGCCAAGCCCGGTATCGCCGTGGCAGATCGAGCAGTTCTGCGCATACAACGCAGCGCCCCGCGCCGGGTCCGGGGTAATCACCGGCGCCTGGCTGACTTCATAGGCCACCGCCAGGCGTGCGCCCAGCTGACGGGCCTGGCGGGCGACCTGCGGCCCGTCCTGGCGTTGCTCGATGGCTTGGCGCAAGTGCTGCACCCCTTGCTCGAGCGCTGCACGCTCGGCGTGGGCCGGCAGGCCCTGGACCAGCTCGGCAAGCACCGCGCTGAACTCGACCTGCTCACGGTACTCGCCGGCATCCAGCACCTTGCCGCCAGCCACCGTCGGCGGGTAGTCGGCGCCGATGTAATCGAGCAGGTGCAAAGCCTTGGTAGCGTCGGCCGGCGCTTCGGCCTGGGCCAAGGTGCTGCACAGCGCCAGCACCGGGCCAAGCAGCAAAGCATGCAGCCACGTGCGCAGACGGAAACGGAATTTCATGGCGAGTCTCGATGCAGATACGAAAGTGAACATTGTTCACTTAGGTTCATGGCCACTCAAGGTTCGCCCGCGGGATTTCATGAAAAATCTTGAGACAAATTTCATTCCTTGGAATGGCAGATGTTTCCTACTCGGATTTCGGAAGCGACTGGCCATCTCAATGCCATCACTTTAGGTATACTCCGCCCCGCCGAAATAGCCCGTAGCGATCAAGGCCCCTCCAACGAGAGGTTCTGGTAATAACCAGAGGGACTGCCGCCCCGCCCCCGTGGCTCTACCGATTCAGGGAATGATGAAGTCCGATGGTATCCCGTGCTCTGACCCTGGCGACTCTGCTCGCCGCCGTGCAGCTGTCTGGCTGTTCGGTATTCCGCAGCTACGACAGCGAACTGCAGGAAACCAACCAGCAGCTCGCTGCGGGCAATATCGACGCCGCCCTGGCCTTGCTCGAAAGCAACAACAAGGGTGAGCAGAAAGACCTGCTCTACTACTTCGAGAAGGGCGAACTGCTGCGCTCCAAGGGCGACCTTGTCGGCAGCCAGCTGGCCTGGCTTTCCGCCGACAGCGTAGTGCTGCAGTGGGAAGACGCGGTCAAGCTCGACACCGGCAAGTACCTGAGCCAGTTCGGCAGCTACCTGGTCAACGACAAGGTGCGCCGCTACGAAGGCTACGACTACGAAAAAGTCATGCTCAGCACGCAAATGGCGCTGAACCTGCTGGCGCAGAACGATTTCGACGGTGCGCGTACCGAAATCAAGAAGACCCACGAGCGTGAAGCGGTCATCGCTGAGCTGCGCGACAAGGAATACCTCAAGCGCGAAGAAGACGCCGAGCGCCAAGGCATCAAGACCGAATACAAAGACCTGCAGGGTTACCCGGTCGCCAGCCTCGACGCCCCTGAAGTGGTCAGCCTGAAAAACAGCTACCAGAGCGCATTCAGCCATTACCTGTCCGGTTTCGTCTACGAAGCCCTTGGCGAAAAAGGCCTGGCTGCGCCGGGCTACCGCAAGGCCGCCGAGCTGCGCCCGAACACCCCGTTGCTGGACCAGGCCCTGCTGGCGCTGGATAAAAACAGCGCCAAGCCCGGCGAAAGCGACGTGCTGGTCGTGGTGCAAAGCGGCCTGGCGCCCGCCCGCGATTCCATCCGCGTACCGCTGCCACTGCCCATCGACAACCAACTGGTGATCGTGCCGCTGTCGTTCCCGATCATCCGCGACGACACCTCCACCGCCCCGCTGAGCGAAATCCGCCTGGACGACAAAACCCTGGCCCTGACCTCGCTCAACAGCACCAACGCCATGTCGCGCCGCGCGCTGCGTGACGACATGCCAGGCATCATCCTGCGCACCAGCGTGCGTGGCATCAGCCGTGGCGTGGCGCAGCACAACCTGAACAAGACCAACCCCATGGCTGGCCTGGTGCTGGGCCTGGCCTCGGCCGTTGTCGAAGGCGCCGACACCCGCACCTGGCGCACCCTGCCCGACCAGACCCAGGTCGTACGCCTGCGCCTGGCGCCCGGCGAGCATCAGCTAAGCCTGCCGACCAGCCTCGGCGGCGCTCAGGTAAAGGTGAAGATCGACCGCCCGTACCAGGTGGTCAGCCTGCGTGTGGTCGGCAACCGTGTATTCGCTGGCGGCCCGGCTGTCGAAGTCGCTGCGCAAGCCCCGGCCCAGGCCGTGGCCGCACTCAAATAACCTCAAGGAACGAACATGCGCAGAACATGCCTCGCCCTGGCAGCCGCCGCCCTTCTGGCCGGCTGCGCCACCCCGCCGCCGCCTGCCCCTGGCAGCGCCGCCAGCAAGGTGGTGACCATGGGCCAGCTCGATGACATTGAAATCGGCCAGATGCGTGTGGCCCGCGAAAACGGGTTTCTGACCGTCAACGTGGCGCTGACCAACACCAGCCGCAGCAACCAGACCCTGTTCTACCGCTTCGCCTGGGTGGGCGATGACGGCTTCCCGGTCGCCGACGAAGAAAGCTGGAAGGCCCTGCCGCTGTACGGCAAGCAGGCCAAGTTCCTGCCGGCTATCGCGCCGACGCCTCAAGCCACTGACTTCCGCCTCGAAGTCCACACCCGGTAAACCCATTCAGGAGCAAGACCCATGTTTGCACGCATTTCCCTCGCCGCCCTCGCCATTGCCCTGGTCAGCGGTTGCAGCACCCCGTCGCCGGTACTGGGCGGCAAGAACATCAGCTACGGCGACAACAAGGCTGTAGAGCTGGTCACCAACGAGTTCGGTTCGACCGACCTGCAGATGATCGCCGAGAGCATGACCCGCTCGCTGGCTCAGTCCGGGGTGCTCAGCGGCCGTCCGGTGGTGCAGGTGTACGACGTCAAGAACAAGACCAGCGAGTACATCGATACCCGCGAAATCACCACCTCGATCAAGACCCAGCTGATGAAGAGCGGCGTAGCCCGCTTTGCCAGCGACAACAACGCCATGCAGAGCCAGGTCGACCAGCTGAAGCTGCAAAACCAGAGCGGCCTGTACAAGAAAAACACTGTGGCCAAGACCGGCAACATGATCGCCGCGCAATACCGACTGGAAGGCTCGATCAGCTCCATCGTCAAGCGCAGCAGCGACTACAAGGACGTGTTCTACAAGTTCAGCCTGCAGTTGATCGACGTCGAAAGCGGCTTGGCCGAGTGGATGGACGAGAAAGAAATCCGCAAGACCACGGAGCGCTGATCAATGCGTGCATGGATGGCAGTCATTGGCCTGGCTTGCGCGTTCGGCGCGCAGGCGGCCCCGAAGGTGGCGGTGACCGACCTCGCCTACCAGGCGCAGGTGGAGGAGTACATCCACACCGTCAATGCCCAGAACAGCTCGCAGTCGAGCCTGTATCACGGCAGCAGCCAGGCGAGCTACAGCGAGTACGAAAGCCTCAACAGCTATATCGAACAGACCGAGCTGCGCAAGTTTGGCGGTGATATCAAGGGCGAGATCCTCAAGACCGGCATGTTCCAGCTGGTGCAGGGCCGCCCTTATACCGCAGCCTCCAAGGAAGACGTCTACGACGTGATCCGCCGTATCAAGAACGGCGCGTTCCCCGGTGCCGACTATGTGCTGTTCGGCACGTTATCGGATATCGACTTCCAGCAGGACACCAACGCGCTGGACCACACCGACAGTTATTCGGCGGTGCTGGGCTTGACCGTAGTGGCCGATTTCAGCCTGATCAACACCCGCACGTACGAAATCACCTCGGCGTTCACCGCCATGGGTGAAGGGCAGGACACCAAGCTGGTGAATGGCCAGGACCGCCGCGTGACGTTGAACCGTCCGCGCGTGGTGCGTGAAGTGTCGAAAGCGCTGGGTGAGGATGTTGCGCAGCAGTTGGCTGATCAGCTGGGTGGCTCGGTGCCGGGCAAGCCGCAGCGCCCACGTGGGCACAGCAACCTGCCGCCGGATGAGCCGGCGCGGGTGTTGAACTGAGCTAAAACCTCACGCGATCCCGTGTAGGAGCGGCCTTGTGCCGCGAAAGGGCTGCGAAGCAGCCCCAGCTATGTTGCGTGATGCAAAGATCTAGGGGCTGCTTCGCAGCCCTTTCGCGACGCAAGGCCGCTCCTACACGGGGTGTGGTGACTTTGGCCTCAGATCAACCCTTGCTCGTCTTCTTCTTCGATCAGATTGGTCAAACTGCCCAGCGCCTTACGCGCTGTGGAGCGGTTGAGCAGCTTGGACTGCGCACCAGCTGGCAAATCCGTGATGCTGATCACCCCTTTGGTGGTCAGCACCTCGATCAAGTCTTCAAGCACCCGGATCATGTCCAGGTCGCTCTGCTTTAGCTGACGAAGGCTGTTCTCGACCACATCGTCGGCAAACCACTCCTGAATCTCAGCGTGATCGGCTGGCAACGTCTCGGTACTTTCGTCAAACGCAGCGGCTTCTACCCGTAGCAACCCGCCCTCGGCGTCGCGTTGCACGTAGAACATGGCCTCGTCCCTCGTCACGGTGATTCCTTCTTGGTAGTCAGCAGCATAGGCGAAGTTCCCGGGCACGCAGCCCCGGCGCGCGAGTATGCGCGTCAAGCGATGAGCGGGAAAGCCCAAGGCCCCACTGGCGGCCGGTAAAGGCCGCCAGTGGGGACGAGGGTCAGTTGTTGTCGATCTTGATGGTCGGGTCGGCACCGCTGATCAACGAGTTGATCGTGGTGTTGGACCAGTTGACCCCTTCAAGCTTGATGGTCACGTCGGCATTGCCAAGGCCGCCAGCGGCGTTGAGCTTGCCTTCAGTGCTCACCTGCAGGGTCGATTCGCCATTGACCGTGGTGATCTTCAGGTAGTTGTCGATGGTGCTGGCCTTCTCGCCCTGCAGCAGGTCGCTGAGGTCGAGGCGGTCGCCTTCCTTGACGTTGAAGTCCTTGATCACGTCGTTGCCCAGGTCACCGGCCTTCCACACGAAGGTATCGGCGCCGCTGCCACCGGCCATGATGTCGTTGCCTTTGCCGCCGATCAGCGTGTCGTTGCCGGCACCGCCAAACAGCAGGTCATTGCCTTCGCCACCGATGAGGATGTCGTTGCCGCTACCGCCCAGCAGGATGTCGTTGCCCTTGCCACCATCGATGTAGTCGTTGCCGCCCTGGCCAAAGATGATGTCGTCGCCAGCACCGCCAAGCAGGGTGTCGGCACCGTCATTGGTGCGCGACACGTCGAACTCGGTGTAGTGCTCGCTGACGTACTTGTGCATCGCCCGCGCATCGACATCGCCCGCGTCCACGCCCAGCTTGCCCGCCACATAGGCCTGGATAGCTTCTACGCCAGTACCGGCGATGCCATCGAAGGTCACCAGGTCGCCGAAGATAATGTCGTTGCCATCACCGCCGCTGACCGTGTCGTTACCCGGCACAGTGGCCTCGGTATGGCCAAGGATGGCCTCGGCCAGCTTGCTCGGGTCGATGTTGGTCTGGGTCACGCCATCGGAGTCGTACGGCTTCAGGTCATTCGGCTTGACGTCGCTGTTCAGGCCAATGGCCTCGACGTTGGACAGCCCCGAGAGCAGCTTGAAGCTGTCCAGCGAGTTGCTGAGCGTCGCGCCGTCGGTGCTGTTGCCAGTACCGGCCAAGGTCGACACCTCGAACCCGCCATTGCCTTCGGAATGAATGACGCCAGAGCCGAAGTTGTACCAGCTGTTGCCAGACTTGTACTCGACCTTCAGGTTGCCGTTGGCATCAATGGTGGCGCGGGTATAGGCGTCCACTGCACCGCGGTAGACGGTATCACCCAGCTTGTAGTTGATCGACGACAGGTAGCCGTCCAGCGTCGAGCCGTTGTAACCCAGGTTGGGGTTGGTGGACTCGTTGGTCTGGTAGTAGGTCGGCTGGCCGTCAGTGATGAAGAACGTCTGGTTCTTGCCGGTACTGCCGGAGTTCTGCAGGTTCTGGAACCAGTTGGCCGTGGTCTTGAAGGCGTCCTCGTAGTTGGTACCGCCGCCGGAGGTGAGTTTGCCGAGCGCATCGATCAGCGTCTGCAAGCCACCGTTGTTGAGGTTGACCGAGATGGACGTCTTGACCTGGGTGGCGAAGTCCACCAGCAGGATGTTCACGGTACCCGACTGGTCGCCCTTGACGCTGGCGGCCAGGGTCTTGAACACCGACTCCAGGGATTTCTTCGCCGCATCCACACCGCTCGAACCCATGCTGCCGGAGGTGTCGACGATGAACGCCAGGTTGTAGTCCTTGCCCGGTACGACGTGCAGGCCATTGACGTCGGCGACGACGATATCGTTGCCGTCGGTGCCGCTGAAGTTGTCGGAACCCGAGGTCAGGTTGCTGGTGGTGTAGGTCTGCGGGTAGACGGTGACCTTGATGCTGCCTTCAGTGGTGGCGGTGCTGCCGCCAACGCTTTCGGTGGCAGTCGAGGTGACCTTCACGTCGAACTGGCCAGCGTAGTAGGCCGGCGGCTTGATGGTCAGGCTGCCCAGGTTCCAGCCAGTCACGTCCACAGCGGCGGTGCCGACGGTGAAGGTGTGGCCAGCGTTGTCAGCCACCACCGAGCCTGCCGGGATGCCGCTGAGCTTGACGCCCAGGGTCTCGGAGCCGTCGGTGTCGGTCAGGTTGGTGCTGATGCCCACCAGCTTGACCGGCGCGCCGTTCTCGCCGCCTTCGTTCATCTTGTAGCCGTCGTAGTAGCCCGTGCCGTTGCTGCCGTGCAGGTCGGAAACGGTCACACCGGCGTTGGCCAGCGCGGTGACGTTCGGGTACATCGGGATGTTGGCGCTGCTCAGGTCGGTGACCGGGCCGTTGCCTACCTTGATGTTGACGTCCAGGCTGCCAGGGCCGCTCTGGTTGGCGTTGTAGATTTCCAGGGTGTAGTAACCGCTGGTGAGCGGGGTGAAGCTGCCAGTAATGGCACCGCTGTTCGAGGCCCAGGTGGCGCCGGCAACGTTCTTGCCGCCCACGACGATCTGCAGGCTGTCATCGGCAGTGCCGCTGAAGGCGTAGGTCTTGCCGGCTTCCAGGTACACCAGGCCGGACGTCTTCGAACCGGTACCGGCGGTGACCGAGGCGACGGTATCGACAGTGGTGACCTGCTCGGTCTTGCCGGCGCTGCCGGAGTTGGCAAACACGTTTTTCAGGGTGTCGCCCGTGATGCCATTGCCGTTGTTGCCCAGGCCGTTGAGGCTGGTCCAGGTTTCCTTGGTCAGGCCGAGCGAATTGACGTTGTTGTTGCCAATGCTCAGGTCTGGCTTGTCGGCCACCGGCGTGATGTCGACTTTCAGGGTCGATTCGCTACCCGCGTCCTTGCCATCGGTTGGCTTGTACTTGATCTGCGCGTAGTCGGCCTGCTTGTTGCCCACACCGGTGCCGCCATAGGCATCGACGCCAGACTGGTTGGCCAGCGGCACGAACTTGAGCTTGCCGGCAGCGATGTCGGCCTGACTGATGGTCTGGCCCGCCTTGACGTCCACCCAGGTGTTGCCACTCAGCAGCTTCAGCGTGCCAGCGCCTGGCAACTGCGTGATGGTGACACCCAGGCTGCTGACCGGCGAATCGACGTCGCTGACGTTGAAGTTGCTCCAGTTCAGCACCAGGTCGGTGTCTTCGACGCCGGTCACGGCCCCGCCAGTGCTGGTCGGTGCATCGTTGACCGCGATCACGTTGACCGTGGTGGTGGCGGTGTTCGAGGTGTTGACGCCATCAGTCACCGTCACCGTGATGATCCGCGGCGTAGTGCTCGGGTCTTCGCTGGTGTTGATGAAGGTGATGTTCTTGATCGCCTGGATGTAGTCAGCCAGCGACGCGGTGCCGCTGAGCACCAGGACCACTTTGCCTTCAGTGCTGTTGGCGTTGATGCTGATGCCATTGACGCTGTTGCCCAGGTTCAGCGCATCACCCGGCTGGCGGTTGGTGAGGATCACCGTGGCGCCAGTCAGTTGCGAGCTGTCGAAGTCGGTGATGGTCACATCGACGTCGCCGATCGACACACCGCTACCCGGCTGGTTCTCGGTGAAGGTGGTCTGGTAGTCGGCGCCGGTCTTGCCGCTGGAATCGTTGGCGTCCAGATCCAGCACCGGGGCTGGTTCGAAGATCTGCGTAGTGACGCTGCCGGCACTGCCGCTGACGTCGAGCTTCTCGAAGTTGCCACCGGTCGCCGAGTCGATCTTGACGGTGAAGTGCTCGGTGCCTTCGGTGATGTTGTCCTTGATCGTCGGGATGCTGAACTCGGCCTTGTCGCTGCCGGCCTTGATCACAACGGTGGCCACACCGGTGTAGTCCGCGCCATTGGTGGCGGTGCCGGAGTAGCTCAGCTTCACGGTCACATCGGTTTGAGCCTTGCTGGTCAAGGTCAGGGTGTAGGTGGCATTGCCGCCTTCAGCCACAGCAGTGGTGCCACCGATGCTCAGGGTGGTCGGGTTGATGGTGTCGGTCACCGCCGTTACTGCCGGGGTGCTGCTGACCACCAGGTTCTCGAAGTTGCCACCGGTGGTGCCGGTGATCTTCGCCGAAACATCCCCGGCATCGATGTACACATCATCCGCGGGCGCCGGCACGGTTATGGAACCTGTGGTCTTGCCCGCCTCGATGTTGATGACCGCGCCATTGCTCAGGGTCACGGTCATGGCGGTGCCGGCCTTGTTGGTCAAGGTGGCAACGTAGGTGATCTGGCCGCCTTCGGCAACGCTTGGCGTGGCGCTCAGTTTCAGGCCGGTGTCGTCGATGGTGTCGGTAACCTGGGTGACCGCAGGCGTGCTGCTGACCGCCAGGTTTTCGAAGTCGCCACCGGTGGTTTGCACCACGGTCACGCTGAGTTTTTCAGCATCGATATAAACGTCGTCGCTTGGCGCGTCGATGGTGATCTTGCCTTCGGACTGGCCTTTGGCAATGGTCACGGTTTCGCCGTTGCTCAGCTTGACGGTCATGTCGCTGCCAGCAGGGTTGGACAAGGTCACGGTGTAGGTGATCTTGCCGCCTTCGGCCACGCTGCCTGGGGCGGTAACCGCCAGGGTGGTGGTGTCTTTAGTGCCTGGCACGTCGTTGACGACAGTGACCGGGCTGCCAGTGCTGACCAGCTTCTCGTAGTTGCCGCCCTTCATCTCGGTGATGCTGTTGTTGAGATTCGGGTTGGTGTTGTACGGGTTGTTTGGCGCGACGTAGTCCACGCTGCCGGTGGTCTGGCCGACCGGAATGGTGATCGATTGGCCGTTGGCGAGCTTCAGCACCAGGTCGCTGCCGGTGACTTTATTGTCGACGGTCGCGGTGTAGGTAATGGTGCCGCCTTCGCTGACCGACGCGGTGCTGGCGGTCAGCTTCACGGTGCTGGTGTCGATGGTGTCGGTCACCTGGGTGACGGAGTAGGAACCATCGATCGCCAGCAGCTCGAAGTCACCCCCGGTAGAACCGTCGATCTTGGCCTGCACGGTGCCTGCATCGATGTACGGGTCATCCGCCGGGGCATTGATGGTGATCGCGCCAACAGACGCACCCTTGGCAATGGAGATGACCTCGCCATTGCTCAACTTGATGGTCATGTTGGTGCCAGCCGGGTTCGACAGCGTGGCGGTGTAGGTGATCTTGCCGCCCTCCTCGACCGACGGGGTCGCCGTCAGGGTCAGGGTGGTGACGTCCTTGGTGGCCGGGGTGTCGTTGACCACGGTGACCGGGCTGCCCGTGCTCACCAGTTTCTCGTAGTTGCCGCCCTTCATCTCGGTGATGCTGTTGGTGAGATTCGGGTTGGTGTTGTACGGGTTGTTTGGCGCGACGTAGTCCACGCTGCCGGTGGTTTGGCCGACCGGAATGGTGATCGACTGGCCGTTGGCCAGCTTCAACACCAGGGCGCTGCCGGTGACGGCGTGGTCAACGGTCGCGGTATAGGTGATGGTGCCGCCTTCGTTCACCGAAGCGGTGCCAGTCAGCTTCACGGTGCTGGTGTCGATGGTGTCGGTCACCTGAGTGACCGCAGGCGTGCTGCTTACCGACAGGTTCTCGAAGTCGCCACCGGTGGTTTGCACCACGGTGACGCTGAGCTTCTCGGCGTCGATGTAGACGTCGTCAGCCGGCGCATTGATGGTGATCTTGCCTTCGGACTGGCCTTTGGCAATGGCGATTGTCTCGCCGTTGCTCAGCTTCACGGTCATGTCGCTGCCGGCCGGGTTGGACAAGGTCACGGTGTAGGTGATCTTGCCGCCTTCGGCCACGGTATCTGGCGCGGTTACGGCCAGGGTGGTGGTGTCTTTGGTGCCTGGCACGTCGTTGACGACGGTCACAGGGCTACCCGTGCTCACCAGCTTCTCGTAGTTGCCGCCCTTCATCTCGGTGATGCTGTTGGTGAGATTCGGGTTGGTGTTGTACGGGTTGTTTGGCGCGACGTAATCCACGCTTGCGCTGGTTTGGCCGACCGGAATGGTGATCGACTGGCCGTTGGCCAGCTTCAGCACCAAGTCGCTGCCGGTGACTTTGTTGTCCACGGTCGCGGTGTAGGTAACGGTGCCGCCTTCGTTGACCGAAGCGGTGCTTGCGGTCAGCTTCACGGTGCTGGTGTCGATGGTGTCGGTGACTTGGGTGACGGCTGGCGTGTTATCTACAACCAGCTTCTCGAAGTCGCCACCAGTGGCTTTATCCACAGTGACGCTGAGTTTTTCAGCGTCGATGTAGACGTCATCAGCCGGGGCATTGATGGAGATGCTGTTCTCGGTCTGGCCTTTGGCGATGGTGATGGTTTCGCCATTGCTCAGCTTGATGGTGACGTCGCTGCCAGCCGGGTTGGTCAAGGTCACGGTGTACGTGATCTTGCCGCCTTCGGCCACGGTATCGGTTGCGGTCAGCTTCAGCCCGGTAGTGTCTTCAGTACCTGGACCTTGGGTCACGGAAGTAACTGGCTTACCTTCGCCGACGACTTTCTCGTAGTTACCACCAGTGATTTCAGTGATCGCGTTGCTCACGTCCGGTTTGGTCGTGTGGACGCTGTTCGGCACGGTGTAGTCCACCGAGCTCGACGACTGGCCAACTGGGATGGTGATGGTCTGGCCGTTGGCCAGTTTCACTACCAGGTCGCTGCCGGTAACTTCGTGGTTTACCGAAGCGGTGTAGGTGATGGTGCCGCCTTCGGCGACGGAGTTGCTGCTAGCAGTCAGGGTGACAGTCGAAGTATCGATGGTGTCAGTGACTTCGGTAACGGCTGGGGTGTTATCCACAACCAGCTTCTCGAAGTCGCCGCCAGTGGCTTTATCCACAGTGACGCTGAGCTTCTCGGCATCGATGTAGACGTCATCAGCCGGGGCATCGATGGAGATGCTGTTTTCGGTCTGGCCTTTGGCAATGGTGATGGTTTCGCCATTGCTCAGTTTGACAGTGACATCGCTGCCGGCTGGGTTGGTCAAGGTCACGGTGTATGTGATCTTGCCGCCTTCGGCCACGGTATCGGTCGCGGTCAGCTTCAGCTCGGTGGTGTCTTCAGTGCCTGGGCCCTGAGTTACCGAAGTAACTGGCTTGCCTTCGCCAACCACTTTCTCGTAGTTACCACCAGTGATTTCAGTGATCGCGTTGCTCACGTCCGGTTTGGTCGTGTGGACGCTGTTCGGCACGGTGTAGTCCACCGAGTTCGACGACTGGCCAACTGGGATGGTGATGGTCTGGCCGTTAGCCAGTTTCACTACCAGGTCGCTACCGGTAACTTCGTGGTTCACCGAAGCGGTGTAGGTAATGGTGCCGCCTTCGGCGACGGAGTTGCTGCTAGCAGTCAGGGTGACAGTCGAAGTGTCGATAGTGTCAGTGACTTCGGTAACGGCTGGGGTGTTATCCACAACCAGCTT
>NZ_JABWRG010000054.1:0-32669 GCF_014268825.1 Pseudomonas sp. SWRI51
GCGCAGCAGCCCTGAAAACCTCAAGGGCTGCGGCGCAGCCCAACGCGGGACAAGCCCGCTCGCCACAAAGGAGCTCGCCACAAGGAAATATGTCTGGCGGGAACAGGTTCGTACAAAACCATAGAATCTCCCACAGGATCTGTGTCAGACCTCTATATCACAGGCTGGCGTAGTATTTGTGGGAGCTGGCGCTAGCCTGCGATGAGGCCAGCAAACACAGCGGCGTTGCCTGGCCTTTAGCCATCGCAGGCCAACCCCTTATTTCTCGAACGGGTTCCAGCCCTGCTGGCCTTTCACTTCTTTAAGGTAATAGGCGTAGTTGGTGGTCATCGCCCACAGCACCGCCAAGCCGCAATTGATGCCGGTATCCAGCGCACGCGGCAGCAGCGTGCCGGTCACTGTTTCATAAATGGCCAATACCACGCCCACGCCCACCGAAATCCCCAGCAGCGCCAGGTTCTTCTTCCACAGCCCCAGCACGAACAGGTAGATCGGCCCAAAGAAGAAGGCCAGGAAGTTCATGTTGATCAGCATGCGCTTGCCCGTTGGCAATGCCTTGAACGCCTCCTTGAACGTCTCGCTGAACGGGCCGCCGTTCTTCTCGAAGAACGCGAAGCGCTCCTGCCATTTCGGCTTGTAACCGCTCAAATCAACTTTGCTCAGCGAAATATTGTCCATTTTCGTTCCTTCGGGGCTTTCGAGTAGGCAAGCGGTGCGCGCATCCATGCCGCCGCAAGCAGGGTCAAAAAACGCGCCCGGCCTGCGCCCACGCGCAATCCCCGGGCCAAGGCAACGGCAATGGCATCCACGGGCAGGCAGGTGGGGGCAGGCAAGAGGCGGGGTTCATTCAACATCCTTGTTTCCAAATATTTAATCACCCCCACGCAGAGCGGACAAGCTGCCATCGCTCAGGCGCTGCAACCGGCCCAGTTGGGTTACCATAGCCGCCCTCTGCGAGTGCCCCTTAAAAGCAACGACTCGACACCTACAGGTCACCCATGCGTCTGTTTCACACCTCCGACTGGCACCTGGGCCAGAGCCTGCACGGCCAGGAACGCGACTTCGAACACAATTGCTTCCTGGACTGGCTGCTCGGCCAACTGCGCCTGCGCAACCCCGATGCCCTGCTGATCGCCGGCGATATCTTCGACACCGTCAACCCGCCGGTCAAAGCCCAGGAACGGCTATACGACTTTATCGTCCAGGCCCACGAGCAACAGCCCAAACTCGACATCGTGATGATTGCCGGCAACCACGACTCCGGTTCGCGCATCGAGCTGCCTGCGCCTTTGATGCGTCGCCTGCGCACCCATGCGCTGGGCCGCGTGCACTGGCTCGACGAGGGCCAGCTCGATGCCGAGCGCCTGTTGATCCCACTCACCAACGCCCGTGGCAAAGTCAGCGCCTGGTGCCTGGCCCTGCCCTTCCTGCGCCCCGCCGAAGTCACCGGCCCCACCCTTGGCGATGACTACCTGCAAGGCATCACCCAAGTGCACGAGCAACTTATCCAGGCGGCGCTGAAAAAACGCAAGAAAGACCAGGCGTTGGTTGCCATCAGCCATGCGCACATGGCCGGCGGCAGCATCAGCGAAGACTCCGAGCGCAGCCTGATCATCGGCAACGCCGAGGCTCTGCCGGCGCGCTTGTTCGACAAGGCCATCGCCTACGTCGCCCTGGGCCATCTGCACAAACCGCAGAAGGTCAACCGCGAGGCGCGCATCCGCTACAGCGGCGCGCCGATCCCGCTGTCGTTCGCCGAAATCAACTACCCGCACCAGGTGCTGGAGGTCGAGCTCGACGGCAGCGAACTGGTCAGCGTTGAGCCGCGCCTGGTGCCGCGCGCCGTAGCCCTGCAACGGCTGGGCCCGGCACCGCTGAGCGAGCTGCTCGAACAGCTCGCCGAACTGCCGGTGATCGACCTGCTCGATGACCCCAACCGCCAGCCGTGGCTTGAGGTCCGGGTACGCCTGGACGAACCGCAGCCAGACCTGCGCCTGCAACTGGAAAACGCCCTGCAAGGCAAAGCCGTGCGGCTGGTGCGCATCAGCGCCGAATACGCAGGCGCAGGCCGTGATACAGACGACGCACAAGCCTTTGTCGAGCTTTCCCAGATGACCCCGCACGACCTGTTTGGCCGCGCCTGGGAGCAGGCCTACGGCAGCCCCGCCGATGAGCAGGCCCTGGCCGACTTCGCCGAGCTGCTGCAGGACGTGCTGCAAGAAGAGGAACAGCCATGAAGATTCTCGCCATCCGCCTGAAGAACCTGGCCTCCCTTGCCGGCCCCGTCGATATCGACTTCACTGCCGAGCCCCTGGCCAGCGCCGGGCTGTTCGCCATCACCGGCCCCACCGGCGCCGGCAAGAGCACCTTGCTCGACGCCCTGTGCCTGGCGCTGTTCGGCACCGTGCCGAGGCTCAACGACATTGGCCGCGAAGCCAAGGTGCCTGACGCCGATGGCGAGATCCCCACCTCAGACCCGCGCAACCTGCTGCGGCGCGGTACCGGCAGCGGGTTCGCCGAGGTGGATTTCATCGGTATCGACGGGCGCCGTTACCGCGCACGCTGGGAAGCCAACCGCGCCCGCGAGAAAGCCAACGGCAAGTTGCAGCACAGCCGCCAGAGCCTGTACGACCTGGACGCCGAGCAACTGCTGGGCAGCGGCAAAAACGAATACAAGCAACTGGTCGAAGCGCGCCTGGGCCTGAACTTCGAGCAGTTCACCCGTGCGGTGATGTTGGCCCAGAGCGAATTCGGCGCCTTCCTAAAGGCCGATGACCGTGAGCGCAGCGAACTGCTAGAAAAGCTTACCAATACCGCGATCTACACCCGCCTGGGCCAACGCGCATTCAGCAAGGCACGCGAAACCGCCGAAGCGCACAGCGACCTGAAAAAACAGGCCGAGCACCTGCTGCCGATGGATGCCGAAGTACGCGCCGCGCTCGACCTTGAGCTGGAGCAGGCGCAGCAGCAGTTCAAGGCCGACCAGGCCCGCCAGCGCCAGCTTGAACAGCAACGCGCCTGGCTGAATGAACAACAGCAATTGCAGGCCCAGCACAGCGAGGCCCGCCAGGCGCTGGAAAGCGCCGAACAGCAATGGCAGCAAATGGCCGGGCAACGCCTGGACCTGCAGCGCCTCGAACGCCTGGCGCCGCAACGCCACCAGTTCCATCGCCTGCAAAGCCTGGCGGCGCAGTTGCTGCCGTTGTTGGCCGAGATCGACCAGCAACAGCAGCAGCAGTCTGCCCTGCAACTGCGCACCGAAGAACAGGAGCAGGCCCTGGCCGGCGCTCGCCAGGCGCTTGAGCAACACCAGGCCAAACACGCCGAGGACGCCCCGAAGCTACGCCTGGCCTTTGCCGGCCAAGCCGATCTGGCCCGCCTCGACAACGACCTTGCCGAGCAAAACGAGGCCTGCCAGCAAGCCGCCGCCGCTGTCGAAGAAGCCCAGCAACAGGTTCAGCAACTGGACGAAAACCAACAGCGCAGCCTGCAACAATTGGCGCAG
This sequence comes from Pseudomonas sp. SWRI51, assembly GCF_014268825.1. NCBI lineage: Bacteria > Pseudomonadati > Pseudomonadota > Gammaproteobacteria > Pseudomonadales > Pseudomonadaceae > Pseudomonas > Pseudomonas sp. SWRI51. Next base: position 3,506 of record NZ_JABWRG010000054.1, read on the forward strand.
ATCGACGCAGCCCTCGCCCAGAGCACGCACTTGGCAAGCCTGGCCGACGCCTGGCAGGCCTACCTGCCGCAGCTCAAGCAAGTGATGTTGATTGGCGGGCGCCTGAGCAAAGGCCATGAAGAGCTGCCGGGCCTGCAAGCCCAGGTCAGCCAGGCCAATGCGCAGTTGCAAGCGCAACGCGACAGCTTCGAGCTGCTCTTTCGCGAAGCAGGCGCCGAGCCCCATGCCCTGGCTGAGCAGATCGACCTGCTCGGCGGCATGCTGCAAGACAACCGCAAGCAGCAACGCGCGGTCGAAGAGCTGTCGCGCCTGCACGCCCGCGACCTGGAACTGCGCCAAACCCTCGATAGCCTGCGTGAGCGCCAACAGCAGGCCATGCAGCAGCGCCAGCAACTGATCGGCGAAGGCACCGCAGCCAAAACCGAACTGCAAGCCGCCGAGCAAGCCCTGGCCCTCACCCGGCAGTTGCTCGAGCGCCAGCGCCTGGCGCGCACCAGCAGCGTCGAGGACCTGCGCGCACAGCTGCGCGACGGCGAAGCCTGCCCGGTGTGCGGCAGTGCCGAGCACCCATTCCATCAGCCAGAGGCCTTGCTGCAGAGCCTGGGCCGGCACGATCAGGCCGAAGAAGACGCCGCGCAAAAGCAGGTTGAGCAGCTCAACGGCAAGCTGGTCGAACTGCGCACCCAACTGGGCGTGATCAATGCCCAGCTCAAGGAATACCAGCAGCAACAACTGCAACTGGGTGAACAGTTGCAACCGCTTGCAGGCCAACTCCAGGCCCACGCCCTGTGGCCCGCCCTCGCGCCGCAGGACGACAAGGCCCGTAGCAGCTGGCTCGATGGCCAGCTACGGCGCCTGGGCGAAGAAATCGACCGCGATGAGAAACGCCAGAGCGCGTTGCTGACCCTGCAACGCGAAGCCGCCAGCCTCAGCCAGCGCCTGCAAGCGGCCAACGAGGCGCAGCAGCAGGCCCAACGCCATCTGGACCAGCAGCACCAGGCGCTGGCTGCCGATCAGCAGCAGCTCGAACAAGGCCTGAACGACCTGGCCAGCGTGCTGCCAGCCGAGATCCTCCAGGCGCTGCGCGACGACCCGGCCAACGCCTTCCTCAGCCTCGACCAGCAGATTGTCCTGCGCCGCCAGCAACTGGACCAGCGCAAGGACGAGCAGCAGGAACAACAGGCCCGTCAGCAGCAACTGGACAAGCTGCGCGACCAACAGCAAAGCCGCCAGCTCAGCCTGCAACAGGCGCGGCAAAAACTCGCCACCACCGAGGCGCAGCGCCAGCAAGCGCAGGCCGCGCTGGCCGAATTGCTCGGTGAACACCCCAGTGCCGAAGCCTGGCAGCAGCACGTCGACACACAACTGGAGCAAGCGCGCAGCGCCCAGGCCGAGAGCGCCCAACATGTGCAAGACCTGCGCACCCAAGGCGTGCAACTGGCCGGTGAGCTCAAAGCCAATCATCAGCGCCAGCAAGCACTGGAGCAGGAGCACCAGCAACTGCAAGCGCAGATCGCGCAGTGGCGAGCAGAACACCCCGAGCTTGACGATGCCGGCCTTGACCGCCTGCTGGCCATAGACGACACGCAACTGGCCGAGCTGCGCCAGCAGTTGCACAACGCCGACAAGGCCATCGAGCAGGGCCGCGTGTTGTTGCAAGAGCGCGAACAACGCCTGCAACAGCACAGCGCCCAGGCCCACGCCGAACTGCCGGTCGAAACCCTCGAACAGAGCCTTGCCGACCTGCAGCAGCAACTGGCCGGCCAGGAGCAGCAATGCGCCGAACTGCGTGCCCGCCAGGCCGACGACCAACGTCGTCAGCAGGCCTCTGCCGCACTCAGCGAACAGATCGACCAGGCCTACCAGCAATGGCAGCGCTGGGCGCGGCTGAACAGCCTGATCGGCTCGGCCTCAGGCGATGTGTTCCGCAAGATCGCCCAAGGCTACAACCTCGACCTGCTGCTGCACCATGCCAACAGCCAGCTGCGCCAGCTGGCCAGGCGCTACCGTCTCAAGCGCGGCGGCAGTGCCCTTGGCCTGCTGGTGCTGGACACCGAGATGGGTGACGAGATGCGCTCGGTGCACTCGCTGTCGGGCGGTGAAACCTTCCTGGTATCGCTGGCCCTGGCCCTAGGCCTGGCGTCGATGGCCTCCAGCACCTTGCGCATCGAGTCGCTGTTCATCGACGAGGGCTTCGGCAGCCTCGACCCCGAGTCGCTGCAACTGGCGATGGACGCGCTGGACGGCCTGCAGGCCCAAGGCCGCAAGGTGGCGGTCATTTCCCACGTGCAAGAAATGCACGAGCGGATCCCGGTGCAGATCCAGGTTCGGCGCCAAGGTAACGGCCTGAGTGATGTCGAGGTGTGCGGTTGATCCTGTACTCGTTCCGCCGCTGCCCCTGGGCGATGCGCGCACGCCTGGCACTGCGCTACGCCGAGTGTGACGTGCAGGTGTGTGAAGTAGCGATGAAGAACAAGCCGGCCGAGCTGCTGGCACTGTCGCCCAAGGGCACAGTGCCGGTGCTCGATACCGGTGCTCAAGTGCTGGAAGAGAGCCTTGAGATCATGCGCTGGGCCTTGGCCCGGCATGACCCCGACGATTGGCGCCTGATGGCAGATGGGGCTGGCGCCGAGCAAGCCGAAGCGTTGATTGCCTGCAACGACAGCACCTTCAAGGCGCAGGTGAACCTGTACAAATACGCCGAGCGATACCCTCAGCATTCTCGCGACTATTATCGGCAGGACGCCGAAACCTGGCTGGCAAGGCTGGAAAGCCTGCTCGAAGGCAGCCCCTACCTGCTAGCCAACCACCCCAGCCTGGCCGATGCGGCGCTGCTGCCTCTGCTGCGCCAGTTTGCCGGGGTAGAACCTGCGTGGTTCGCCCAGGCGCCCTACCCGCGCTTGCGTACCTGGCTGCACAACTGGCTGGAATCGGCGTTGTTCAAGGCGGTGATGGCAAAGTGATCTAGCCTGTTTGCCACCACCGGTTGAGTTCAGATCGCCAGGATCGGCGCAGACATCACCAATAGCACTACTGCTGTAATACGCCACATCATGCTCAGCCCCTCGATGAGTCAAAAATACAGCGTCAATTAAAACATATGGCGCAGTGCCACTACTAACGCATTTCACCGAAGCAAAGCGCCATCAGTCGAGAAACTTCAAATCCGAAGGCGCTGGCTGATCGAACTTCTGCACCGTATCGCCCAGTTTGCCGCTGCGCGGGTCACGCTGCATGACTACGACCTGGTCGCTTTTCTGGTTGGCCACCAGCAAGAACTTCCCGCCTGGGGCCAGGGCAAATTCGCGGGGGTGGTCACCGTCCACGGAGCGCCGTTGCACCAGGCTCAACTGACCGTCAGCCTTGTCCACCGCGAACACCACGATCTGGTTGGCCGTACCCCGGTTACTGACGTACAAAAAACGCCCGTCCGCTGACAGATGCAGGCCGCCGGCGGCCTTGGCTGCGGCTTGCGTGTGCTCGGTCAGTGGCAGCCGCTGGCGCTCGGCAAGGGCGCCGTCCTTGACCTCGAACACCACCACTTCGGCAGACATCTCCAAGGTCAGGTAGGCATGCTGCCCCTTGGCATCAAACAGCAGATGGCGCGGCCCACTGCCGGGCGGCAAGCTGACCGAGGCGGGCAACGCGGGGCTCAAGGGGTGCTCGGGGCTGGCGCCGTCATAGCGGTAAATGAACACCTTGTCAGCGCCCAGATCGCTGGCATACAGGTGGCTGCCATCGGGCGACAGCACCACCGAGTGCACATGGGCACCGGCCTGGCGCTCGGGGTTGACCTTGCTCGGCGCATGGCGCAGCTGTTGCACCGCTGGCTGCAGCTTGCCGTCCTTGTCCACCGGCAGCACCACCAGGCTGCCACCGGGGTCTGGGGCAACGGCGTAGTTGGCCACGAACAGGTAACGCTGGTCGCGGCTCAAGCTGGCATGGGTCGGCTCGTCGCCGTCGCTGGGCACCTGGCTGAGGGGGCTTAGCTGGCTCTTGGCGTCGATGGCAAAACTGCTGGCATGGCCCCGGGCGGTTTCATTGACTGCGAACAGCAGGCGCTGGTCGGCAGACAGCACCAGCCACGAGGGGCTGACGGCCTCGACCACCTGCTGCGGCTTGGCACCGATATGGCCGCTGCGCGGGTCGAAGGTATAGCGGTAGATCCCTTGGCTGGCGCCATCGGTGTAGCTGCCCACCAGCAAGGTTGCGGCGTTGGCGCCCAGCGAAAGGCTCATCAGGCTAGCGCTCAACAGGTTCGTCCAGCGGTTCTTCATCGTCGTCTTCATCCGGGGCACGAAAGGCACTCATACAGACTAGACGATGCTCGCCATCGGCAGAGGCCAGGGTCCAGGTATCACCCGCAACGCTGGCGGCCCCCACCTGCTCGGCGCTGAACACCCAGCGGCGCAGTTGGCGGCCGTCCATGCATTCGATGGTCAGGCCAGCATCGTCGAAGGTGAAATCGAAGGCGTGCAGGCCGTCGATCAGAAGCATGTCACAGGTTGCGAGGGCGTTGGCGAGGGTCATGGCAGCCTCCAGAACAATAGGCTGGGCATTATACCCAGCGGGGCCGCATTGCGGCCCCGACCTTTGCTCAGTGGGCGAAGATCGAACCGCCCTGCTTGCCCGCAAGCTTCTGCGGCTTGATCAGGAAGCGCGCCAACGCCGGCAACAACCACAGCGCGCCAAACATGTTCCACAGCAGCATGAAGGTCAGCATCAGGCCCATGTCGGCCTGGAACTTGATCGCCGAGAAGATCCAGGTGCACACCCCGATGGCCAGGCACAGCCCGGTGAACAGCACCGCCTTGCCGGTAGAGCGCAGGGTTTCGTAATAGGCCTGCTGCAATGGCAGGCCGGCGCGCAGGAAGCTTTCCAGGCGGCTGTAGATGTAGATGCCGTAGTCCACGCCGATACCCACCCCCAGGGCCACCACCGGCAGCGTCGCCACCTTCACGCCGATGCCCATGTACGCCATCAGCGCGTTGCCCAGCACCGACGTCAGCACCAGCGGCAGCACGATGCACAAGGTTGCGGCAAACGAGCGGAAGGTGATCATGCACATCACCCCGACGCACAGGTACACAAGGATCAGGATGGTCAGCTCGGCTGACTTGATGACCTCGTTGGTGGCGGCCTCGATACCGGCGTTGCCTGCGGCCAGCAGGAACTGCAGGCCATCCTTGCTGTGGCTGTCGGCAAAGGCCTTGGCCGCTGCGGTGACCCGTTCAAGGGTTTCGGCCTTGTGGTCGTTGAGGAACACCAGCACCGGTGCCAGCGAGCAATCGGCGTTGTACAGGCCGTCGGCGCGGGCGATGGAGTTGTTGAGCACGTCCGGGTTGCGCGACAGCGTCTCCCACTTCAGGCTGCCCTCGTTCATGCCCTTGATGACCTGCTTGGACACCGTCACCAGAGAGATGGTCGACTGCACCCCTGGGGTGTTGTTCATGGTCCACATCAGCTCATCGATGGGCGCCAGGGTGGCATGCACCGAACACTGCTCGGCGGGCGTCTTGACCATGATCACCAGCACATCGGAACTGGTCGAGTAGTTGTTGATGATGAAGGCGTTGTCCTGGTTGTAACGCGAGTCCGGGCGCAGCTCCGGGGCGCCCTGGTCGAGGTCGCCGATCTTCAGGTTCTGGCTGTACCAGAGCCCGCCGCCGAAGGCCAGCAGCGCCAGCACGATGGAAACCGGCGCCACCTTGGGGCTGGCAAAGTTGGACAGCAAGCGCCAGAACGGGTGCTCGCAGGTCGCGTCCTTCTTGCTGCGGGCGATGGCCCTCTGGCTGATGCCGACATAGCTGATAGCTACCGGCAGCAGGATCAGGTTGGTGAACACGATCACTGCAACGCCAATGGACGCGCCGATGGCCAGCTCGCGAATAACGCCGATATCGATGATCAGCAGGGTGATGAAGCCCACCGCATCGGCCAGGATGGCGATCATGCCGGGCAGGAACAGTTGGCGGAAGGTGCGCCGGGCAGCGGTAAGGGCGTTGTCGGCGTCGCTGGACTGCAAGGCGATGCCGTTGATTTTCTGCACCCCGTGGGAAATACCGATGGCGAAGATCAGAAACGGCACCAGCATCGAATACGGGTCCAGGCCAAAGCCGACCGCGTGCATCAGCCCCAACTGCCAGACCACCGCCACCAGGGTGGTAACCAGCACGGCGATGGTGCTGCGGATGCACCAGGTGAACCAGTACAGCAGTGCCCAGGTGATCAGCAACGCCACGCCAAAGAACATCACCACCATCACCAGGCCGTCGATCAGGTCGCCGACCTTTTTTGCAAAACCGACGATGTGGATCTTCACGTTGGGGTTCTGCGCCTGGAACTTGTCGCGGATCTTTTCTTCGAGCTGGTGAGAGAACTGCTGGTAGTCGAGTTTGACCTGACGCCCTGGGTCCTGCGGGTCGGGGTAGCTTTCCAGCAGCGGGATATCGACGATGCTGGACTTGAAGTTGTTGGCCACCAGGCGCCCCACCTGGCCGGACTTGAGCACGTTGTCACGCAGGGTATCGAGGCTGTCCTGGGAGCCGTCGTAGGTGTTGGGGATCACCTCGCCGCCAGAAAAGCCCTCTTCGGTGACTTCGCTCCAGCGCACGCTGGGGCTCCACAGCGACTTGAGCCCGGCGCGGTCGATGCCGGGAATGTAGAACACCTCGTCATGGATCTGGCGCAGGGTCTCCATGTAGTCCTTGTCGAAGATGTCACCGTTCACCGCTTCCACCGAAATGCGCACGGTGTTGCCCAGGTTGGCCAGGTCGTTGCGGTGCTCCATCATCTGTTCGATGAACGGGTGTTGCAGCGGGATCATCTTCTCGAAGCTGGTAGAGGGGCGAATCTGCGTGGCCTGCCAGAACAGGAAAATGCTCACGAAGATGCAGATGGCGATGACTGCCGGGCGGTTGTTGAAGATCAGCCGTTCGAGCAGGGTAGGCTTGTCCTTGTGTTGCATGTCGAAACTCTCCCGGCTGCTCATGGGCGTGCCTCCTGCAGGCCATCGGCGCTGGCCAGGTGCACACCGCCCTGCCCTACCAGCAGCAGGCCACCATTGGCCAGGCCGCTGACACCGGCCAGGGCGATGCGGTCGGCGCGGTTGCGCACGCTGAAGGTCTGGCCACCATCGTTGCTGCGCAGCACGCTGCCGCCGTTGCCGACCAGCACCAGGCTGGCGTCCTGCAACAGCGTAGCGCTTGCCAGGCCGAATTCGAGCGGGCCACGCTCGGCATTGAGCGCGATGGGCTGCCAGGTGTCGCCAAAGTCAGTTGAGCGCAGCAGGTTGCCGCGCAGCCCGTAGGCCAGCAGGGTGTTGGGCTGGGCGGTGCCGATGACGCCGAACAGCGAGCCCTGGTAAGGGCTTTGCACCGTGCTCCAGGCCTGGCCTGCGTCGCTTGAACGGAACATGCTGCCCTGCTCGCCAACGATGAACAGGCCTGCACCCTTGACCTCGGTGATGGCGTTCAGGTGCAGTTGGTCGGGGTTGTCCAGGCGCTCGGCGACGTCCTGCCAATGCTGGCCGCCGTCGGTGGTTTCGAGCAGTGCGCCATAGGCGCCCACGGCAAAGCCGTGCTGGGCATCGAGAAAACGCACATCGAGCAGCGGGGCTTCACGGGACAGGTCTTCGAACTGCTTGCTCCAGGTGGCGCCGCCATCGCTGCTGGCAAGAATCTGCGCATCGTGGCCAACGGCCCAGCCGCGCTTGTCGTCGAGGAAGAACACGGCAGTGAGCAGTTGCCGGGTGGGCACCCGAGCCTGGGTCCAGGTCTGGCCTTGGTCGTCGGAGAACAGGATGTGGCCGCGATCGCCGACCACCACCAGCCGCTTGCCGGCGTGGGTGGCTGCGATCAGCAGGCTTTGTGCGGCTTTGGCCGACTCGACCGAGTATTGCTCGGCGGCCACCGCCGCTTGCACGTCGCTGGCACCGATGCCCAGTACCAGCGCCAGCATGGCGCTGGTGGCAAACCGGCCGCGTGGCCTGATTCGCTGTGTCATGACTGCCCCCTGTTATGTTCTTGTCGCGGGTCAATCTATTGCCAGGTGCTGCGAAAACCCTGTTCCAGAGCCCTGGAATAGCTTTTAGTCATGCTAGCGGGATTGTCCGACAGAAAACAACGAGCGGGACGTTATGTTTTGTTAACCGGCCGAAATGGCTGGGGCCGCTTTGCGGCCCTTTCGCGACACAAGGCCGCTCCTACAATGGAATGCGATCCTCTGTAGGAGCGGCCTTGTGTCGCGAAAGGGCTGCGCAGCAGCCCCATCAAGCTCAAGCCAGGCTCTTGCTCACCACTTCATACACATCGCTGGACAGCTCCCCCGAACCAAGAATGCGCTCCAGCTCGCCCTTCATCAGCGCCTGGCGAGCATCGTCATACTTGCGCCAGCGGGTCAACGGCGCCAACTGGCGCGAAGCGATCTGCGGGTTCAGCGCGTTAAGCTCGATCACAAGGTCGGCCAGGAAGCGATAGCCCGAACCGTCGGCGGCATGGAAGTTGACCAGGTTCTGCCCGGCAAACGCACCGACCACCGCCCGCACCTTGTTCGGGTTCTTCAAGGTAAAGGCCGGGTGCTGCATCAGCGCCTTGACCCGCGCCAGCCCGCCTGGCTGGCTGCTGGCCGCCTGCACGCTGAACCACTGGTCCATGACCAGCGGGTTGTCCTTGAAGTGCTCGGCAAAGGCTTGCAGCGCCTTGGCGCGTTCAGCCTCGAACGGCGAGTTGACCAACACCGCCAGCGCGGTAAGGCGCTCGGTCATGTTGTCGCTGTGCTCGAACTGCTCAAGCGCCGCTTCCAGCGCCTGCGGCTTGCCGGTGAGCATCAGGTACGACAGCGCGATGTTCTGCAGGCTGCGCCGGGCAAAGTGTTCGGCTGCGGCCACATAAGGCGTTGCCCGCGACACTTCGCGGTTGGCCTGGTAGCGCGCCCACAGGCCGTCGAACAGGTGTTCGGCGATCTGCTGACGGGCGAAATCGCGCGCCGCATGAATGGCGTCGACGTCGGCTACCTGGCTGATTTCGGTGAGATACGCCTCACCCGGCAGCGACAGCATCTCGGCGACCATGGCCGGGTCGAGCGATGCGTTGCCCAGCACGGCGCCCAGGGCTGCGAGCAGGCGCTGGTCGAGTGCAAGCGCTTCGCCACGCTGGTACTGGCCAATCAGCTCTTGCAGCACCTGCACCGACAACTGCTGCCCCGCTTCCCAGCGGTTGAAGCCGTCGCTGTCGTTCTGCATGAGGAACATCAACTGATCGCGGTCGTAGGGGAAGCTCAGTTTTACCGGCGCGCTGAAGCCACGCAGCAGCGATGGCAGCGGCTTGGCGTCGATGCCTTGGAACACGAACGTCTGCTCGGCTTCGGTCACCGACAGCACGCGGCTGGTGCCCAAGGCTGCGCTTTCGCCGGCCAGTTGCAACGGCAGGTCCTGGCCTGCGCCGTCGAGCAAGCCCAGCGCCACCGGGATGACGAAGGGCAGTTTCTCGGCCTGGCCAGGCGTCGCCGGGCAGCTCTGGCGGAACGTCAGGCTGTAGGTGCGGGCTGCCGGGTCATAGGCCTCGCTGACCGCCAGGCGCGGCGTGCCAGCCTGGCTGTACCAGCGCTTGAACTGGGCCAGGTCAACGCCATTGGCGTCTTCCATGGCCTTGATGAAGTCGTCGGTGGTCACCGCCTGGCCATCGTGGCGCTCGAAGTACAGGTCGCTGCCCTTGCGGAAACCTTCGTGGCCCAGCAGGGTACGGACCATGCCGACCACTTCTGCGCCCTTCTCGTACACCGTGAGGGTGTAGAAGTTGGAAATTTCGATGAAGCTGTCCGGGCGCACCGGGTGCGCCATGGGGCCTGCGTCTTCGGCGAACTGGTGAGTGCGCAGGTAGGCCACATCCTCGATGCGCTTGACCGTGCGCGAGTTCATGTCCGCGCTGAACTCGGCATCGCGGAACACCGTGAAGCCTTCCTTGAGCGACAGCTGGAACCAGTCGCGGCAGGTGACGCGGTTGCCCGACCAGTTGTGGAAGTACTCATGGGCGACCACGCCTTCGACGCGCTGGTGGGCGGCATCGGTGGCGGTTTCGGCGCGGGCCAGCACACAACTGGAGTTGAAGATGTTCAGGCCCTTGTTTTCCATGGCGCCCATGTTGAAGTCGTTGACCGCGACGATCATGAAGATGTCCAGGTCGTACTCACGGCCATAGACTTCCTCGTCCCAGCGCATCGACTTCTTCAGGCTGACCATGGCGTGGTCGCACTTGTCGAGGTTTTCTTCCTCGACGTAGATGCGCAGCACCACGTCGCGGCCAGACTGGCGGGTAAAGCTGCTTTCGACGCACCACAAGTCACCGGCCACCAGCGCGAACAGGTACGCAGGTTTTACGAACGGGTCTTCCCAAGTGGCCCAGTGCCGACCGTCTTCGGCCGGGCCGCTGCCGACCTCGTTGCCGTTGGACAGCAACACCGGGTAGCGATGTTGCTCGGCGATCACCGTGGTGGTGAAGCGGCTCATCACATCCGGGCGGTCGAGGTAATAGGTAATCTTGCGAAAGCCCTCGGCCTCGCACTGGGTGCAGAACATCTTGCCGGACTTGTACAGGCCTTCGAGTGCGGTGTTGCTCTCGGGGTGAATCTTCACGCTGGTGTCGAGGGTAAAGTGCTCGGCGGTGGGTTGCACGGTCAGCGTGCTGTCGTCGAGCGTGTACTCGCCTGCGGCCAGTTCCTTATCGTCCAGGGCCGCGCGCAGCAGTTGCAGTTGCTGGCCGTCGAGCACCAGCGGCGGCAGGCCGGCACCGCGCTCGGGGTTGCGGCGCATGACCAGTTGCGCATGGACCAGGCTATGGTCCTCGAACAGCTCGAAGGTCAGGTGCGTCTCGTCGATCAGGTACTCGGGCGCCTGATAATCCTTCAGGTAGATCACTTGCGGTTGTTCGGTGCGCATGGTGACGATCCTTTACTGGAGCACGGCCAGTTGATAGGCCGTGTACTTGCGAATATTGATCACGCCGGTATCGAAGATCAGGTACTGGCCCTTGATGCCCAGCAGCGTGCCTTCCACTACCGGGTTTTTGTCGAGGTTGAAGCTGACGATCTTTTGCGGGTAGGCCTGCACCGGGTAGTCGATCTGCACAACCTCGGCATCGGCCAACGGCTGGATAGCCTGCAGGCCAAAGCGACCTTGCAATTCACGCAGGCCATCGGCGCAAGCGTCGAAAATCTGCTCACGCACGGCTACCAGGTCGAGCACTTCGGCACTGCCCTTGAGCAGCGTGCGCCAGTTGGTGCGGTCTGGCACCTGGCTGCGCAGCAGGTCTTCGACCAGGCCCGATTGCTGACGGGTAGCCACGCGCATGATCGGCAGCGCCTGGCTGGCGCCCTGGTCAAGCCAGCGGGTCGGCAACTGAGTGGCGCGGGTGATGCCCACCTTGATACCCGAAGAATTGGCCAGGTACACCACATGGTCGGTCATGCAGAACTGCTCGCCCCACGACGGCTCGCGGCAGGTGCCGGCGTCATAGTGGCAGCGTTCCGGGGCCATGATGCAGATATCGCACTGCGCCAGCTTGGTCATGCACGGGTAGCAGTAACCCTGGCTGAAGCTGGTCTTGGTGCGCTTGCCGCAGTGGCTGCAATGGATGGCGCCGAGGTATTCCAGGCGCAGCGACTGGCCAATCAGCGGGTTGACCGGCACCTGCGTGTCATCCAGGCGAAAGCTGTACTGGGCAACCTGGCCATCAAGGCGCACCGACATCTTGCTCAACGAGCCACGAGCGAGTTCGATCAATGTACCGAGTCCGACTTGAACAGGATGTTGGCAATCGGCGCGGACTTCGAGGCGCATTCCTGCGGGCCCATGTAGCCGGTGCGCTGGTCTTCGGGAAGGTTCTGCATTTCCCAGGCGATCACGGCCTGCAGCGACAGCTCTTTCTGCTCGGCGGTGAGCTTGCGGCCATCGGACCATTTGCCGATTTCTACGGCCGTTTTCAGGCTTTGGTAGATTTCCGGGGTGATGTTTTCGATCATTTGGGCGAACGTGGACATGAATCCTCCTCAGTCAGGCGGACAGTTTACGCTTGCCGATCATTCCACCCAAGAGCCCGGTGACGCATCCGATGAGCAGGCCGCCCACATGGGCGGCATTGGCGATTTCGCCGAAGCCGAGCTTGCCGACCACCCCGCTCAGGCACACCAGCAGCCAGATCAGCATCATTGCCAATACGCCACGGGGCAGCTTGAACAGCGGATTGGGCGCCAGCCACTGGTACAGCCAGACATGCCCGAGCAAACCATAGAGCACACCTGACAGGCCACCGAACAAACCAGGCCCGCTGCTCAAGTGCTGGGCCAGGTTGGACACCAGGCTGAACAGCAGCGTCAGCCCAAGCAGCACCCACGGGCCTTGGCGCAGTTCGATGCGCCGCCCAAGTTCCCAGTACCACATGCCGTTCATGGCCAGGTGCAGCACGCCAAAATGCAGCAGCATCGGCGACACCAGGCGCCACCACTGGCCCTCGGCCAGGCTCTGGGCGAAGCCGGTGAAGTACAGGTACTCGCCCTGCACCTGAAACGGCAGGAAGCTGAACCAGGCGATAGTGGCCAGGTTATCGCCAAGGCTGGTGATGCCGGCCACCAGCAGGCTCAGCAACAGCACCGCAGCCGTTACCTTGCAGGCCCGGGCCTGGTCCTTGAGCGATGGCCGTGCGGTTTCGGGCAGAGGTTCGGCGAGCTGGACCTGCTCGTTGCCCTCGGGGTAGCGGCGGTACAGTTCAAGCACGTCTTCGGCCATTGCCGGTGGCGCCCACAGCACCTGTTCCTCGCCCTCCTCCACCACCCGGTGCGGCACTTGCAAGCGGCGCAGCAGCGCAACAAAACCGCCAAGGTCGACGGTCACCGGCAAGCGCATCACTTCGATCACGTTCATTGGCTGTCCTGGGGGCGTTCGACGTCGACCCAAACGAACTTGTGCGGGTCGATCGCGGTTTCATCATCCAGCCGGTAGGCGACCAGCTTGCCGTACAGCACGGCGCTGTAGTCGAGGCAGGCCAGGTTGCCGCGGATCGGCGCGGGCCGGCCACTGCGCCAGTAGTGGCCGACGAACAGCAAGGGCTCGTCAGGGCCATAGCGCAGCAGCGCGTTCTTCTGGCTGTGGCTGAGCGGCGCGCGGGCCACGTCGTCGGGCAGTGCATCGGGCTGGAACACCACATCGCCGTAGGTCTGCGGGTCTTCTTCCCAGAACTTGGTGCGGAAGAACGCGCGGGTCAGGCCGTCGCCGCCGGTCAGCGTCAGGCCGTCTGGCAGGCGCATGTCGGTGCCACGCAACAGGCGGTTGCAGACGTTGCCGGCAAAGCTTCCGGGCACCGCCGAAGCCTGGATGAAGTGCTCATCGACACAGCCGTTGGGGAACTGCTTGCGCAGCGGCTCGATCAGTTGCCGGTCCCAGCAGGCGTGCACCAGACGGAACCGCCCGGCATCGACGAACAGCGGCATTTCGTAGAACCAGCGCAAAAAGTCGTGCCAGTCGCCCGGGTGGTGGGCGAACTGGGTAAGGGTTTCGTCGATCAGCCGGGCATGGCGCGGAGTGTGCTCGCGCACGAAGGTCTGGCCGCTGCCTGGCAGCGCCGGGGTCACCCAGCCGAGCGCGTTGTACTCGTGGTTGCCCATGATGCAGAAGGCCTGGCCAGCCTCGACCATGTCATGGACGATGTGCAAAGCCTCGCGAATGCGCGGGCCGCGGTCGACGATGTCGCCCAGAAACAACGCCTGACGCCGTGGGTGGCGCCAGACACCGGCGACCCGCTTGTAACCGAGGGCATCGAGCAGGCGCTCCAAGGTGTGCGCGCAGCCGTGCACATCGCCGATGATGTCGAAACTTCGGGCCGGATCGAGCATCAGTCGTCCCTGCCTCCCAGGCGGCTGCCCCAGCCGAGCTTGGTGCGGCAGACTTCGTAGTAGTTGTGCCCCAGCGGGTGGATCAGGCGCAGCTTCTGCGGTTTCTTGCTGACCGTGATGGTGTCACCGGGGGCGCAGGTGAAGTGGTTCTGGCCGTCGCACGAAACCTGGGGGTAGATCTGCAGGTCGTTGGCCACGACGATTTTCAGCTCGCTGTTGCCGTCGACCACGATGGGCCGGCCCGACAAGGTATGCGGGTACATCGGCACGATGACGATGGCGTCGAGCTTGGGGTGCATGATCGGGCCACCGGCCGAAAGCGCGTAGGCGGTGGAGCCGGTCGGGGTGGCGACGATCAGGCCGTCGGCCTTCTGGCTGCAGACGAACTGGCCATCGATATAGATCTCGAACTCGATCATCCGCGTCGATTTGCCAGGGTGCAGCACCACATCGTTGAGGGCATCGCCTTGGCCAATGGCCTCGTGATGGCGGCGCACCTCGGCCTGCAGCAGGAAGCGGTTCTCGACCAGGTAATGGCCGTCGAGCACCTCGGCGACTTTTTCTTCCAGCTCGTCGGGGCGAATGTCGGTCAGAAAACCGAGGTTGCCGCGGTTGATACCCAGCACCGGGATGTTGTGCCGGGCCAAGGCGCGGGCGGCGCCCAGCAGGCTGCCGTCGCCACCGACCACGATTACCAGGTCGCACACTTCACCGAGCAGTTTGCGGGTGGAGGTTTGCAAGCCGTGGCCGGGCAGCACTTCGGCGATGGTGTCCTCGAGGATCACGTGCAGATGGCGCTCGAGGAGGAATTTTTTCAGTCGGCGAATGGTGTCGAGCACCTGGGAGCTGCCAAGGCGTCCGATGATACCGATATTGCGAAATTGCTCCATGGTGCTCCTGCAAGGCTCTGCGGCGGGGTGACGATAGCGCGATTATGGGCGAAACCACCGGCCAGCGGCAAACCGGCTATGCTCGCGGGATGATGCCCTTCGCCGACCTTGCGCCCTTGCTCCCCCGCCTGCGCCACCCCGCCGTACGCGATCTGGCCTGGGTGATGCTGTCTGCGCCGCTGCTCGGCGCAGCCCCCTGCCCGCAGCGCCACCCGCTTGCCGCCAGCGCCTGGGCCGACGATCCGGCGCGCCTGGCCGACTGGCTGCTGGCCCTGGACCATGACCCAGCGCCACTGCTCAACTGGCTGGTGCGCCTGAGCAGCCGCCGCCTCG
The DNA here is from genome assembly GCF_014268825.1 of Pseudomonas sp. SWRI51. Lineage (NCBI taxonomy): Bacteria > Pseudomonadati > Pseudomonadota > Gammaproteobacteria > Pseudomonadales > Pseudomonadaceae > Pseudomonas > Pseudomonas sp. SWRI51. Next base: position 18,610 of record NZ_JABWRG010000054.1, read on the forward strand.
GGCTGTATTACGAACGGTTATGGCAGTTTGCGTTACAGCAAGCGCCAGGGGTCGAGTTGCTGGCCGCCAACCTTGCTATCCGCAATGGTGGGCATACCTTGGGCGAGCTGGATATCGTGCTGCGTGACCGTGAGGGCGACCATCATCTGGAGCTTGCGATAAAGCTCTACCTCGGGCCGCCCCGTTGCCCCGGCAGCGATCCGGACAATTGGTTGGGGCCAGGCTGCCATGATCGGCTGGGGCACAAGCTTGCCCACCTGCTTGGCCATCAGTTGCCGATGTCGGACGCAGCGCAAGGCCGCGAGGTACTGGCTAGCGTGGGGGTGACGCAGGTGCAGGCCCACCTGTGGCTGGGTGGCTACCTGTTTTATCCGCAAGGTTGCGCCGAGGCGCCGCTCGGCAGCCATCCCCAACACCTGCGCGGGGGCTGGCTGCACCAGCGGCAATGGGCAGCGGACGCAAGCCAGCATTGGCAGCCACAACCGCGTCAGGCCTGGCTGGCGCCAGCGCGGGTGACAGTCGATCAATTGTGGAGCCCGGCGCGCCTGGAGGCTTGGCGTAAAGGGCTGGAGGCGCATGCGCCCGCGCAGCTGCTGACACGCATGCAGGAACGCGAAGACGGCGACTGGGAAGAGGTAGAGCGGGTGTTTCTGGTGGCAGACAGCTGGCCGTATCTGCCGGAGCGGTAAGCTTTTATGCAAAGGCACAAGCCACGCGATCCCGTGTAGGAGCGGCCTTGTGCCGCGAAGGGGGCGAAGCGCCCCCACCGATATCAGCTTGAAGCACAAATCCAGGGGGCGCTTCGCCCCCCTTCGCGGCACAAGGCCGCTCCTACACGGATTGCGTGAGGCCCGAGCAGGCTTGCACAAAAGCGGGCTGCAAAGCAGCCCCGCTCAATTCAGGATGCTGCAGCGACCGGCTCTGGCGCCGGGCAATGGGCCTGGGCATCCTTGGGCCAGAGTATCTGGCCCTTGCCATCGACCACTTGCTCGGCACCACACGGCAAGGTGTTGGTGTCGAACACTACGCTGCCGTCCAGGCGATACAAGGCCCGCAGCGTGCGCACAGCGTCATCGCCATTGCCTTCGACGCGGTAGCCGAAGATCGCGCCGCGCGCGGTGTCCACCTGCACGTCCTGCCATTTGGCCGGCACCAGCAGCTTGCCATCGAGGTTGTACAGCGCGCGCGGGGCGTCCGAGGTGCTGCCTTCGCTGGCCAGCAGGTGCTCGCCGTCTGGCAGCAAGGTCAGGCCGATGAACTGCTCGGGCTTGATCAGCACCTTGCCCTGCTCGTCCATCAGGCCAACGGTGGCCGTCTCGGTCGGCATGCCCATCATGCTGACAGTCTTGCGCGGCGACTTCAGCTCGGTGAAGGCAAAGCGCTTGGCGGTGAGCACGCCGACCTGCTGATAGGTCGGGGCCAGCACGACTTTGCCTTGGTCCAGGTCAACCACGCCGTAGGTGGCCAGGAAGGCGTTCTGCAGCTTGCCGATGTGGTTGAAGCCGTCGCGGTGGCCGCTCATGCCCATCAGGCCCAGGCCTGCATCACCGACAGAATCGTACTCAGGTTCGATCAGCCACTTGCCGCTGCGGTCGATCATGCCGGCCTTGCCACGGTCCTGCTCGGTACGTGGCAACTGCACCATGCCACCGGCCTTGCCGAAGCTTTCGCAACTCTGGTACTGCGCGGCGATAACCACCTTGCCCTGGTAGTCGAGGTAGCCACAAGGTTGGTCGTAACCGTCACGGAACGCCACCAGGCCTCCGCCTGGGGTACCCAGCCAGTCCTTGCCAAGGGCAATGACCACATCGCCTGCGGCATTGGCCAGGCCCTTGCCGGCGGTGCCTTCGCGGGACACCACCAGTTGGCCGTCGGCAGCACTGACAATGGTGTCGAAGTCGAGCTTGCGCAGCACCTTGGTCTGCAGGTTGTAGCCCCAGCTCTGGCCATCGCGCTCAGCCAGCACCCAGTTGCCGCGCTTGGCAAAGTCGTCGCGCACATACATCGAGTCGAATACCGGCTCGCTGATCTTCTCGCCAGTGGGCGTCAGGAAGCCGCGCAACTCGCCGACCTCGGCAACGATGAACTGGTCATTGCCGCCCACAAAGACGTTGTCGTAGATGGCTGGCTGGACTTCCTTGCCCTGCTCGTCCATCACCCCGACCTTGCCGTCACGAACAAAGCCGAACAGGCCTGGGGTCAGGGTGAACACCTCATCCGTGAGGTCGGCGCGCAGCACCTGCTTGCCATCGCCACTGGCCAGGTTCCAGTAATCGCCACGGGCGAAGATGAAGGCATTGGTGAACGGCTGGGTGTAGATCTGCGCGTAATCGTTGTCGGGGCCGACACGCAGGGCGCCGGTCTGGTCGAGCACCGCGCACTGTTCGTTGACGCACAGCGGGATGGTCATCTGGGCGATGGCAGGGGTCTTGACCGCCGAGGTCTGGCCGCAGCCAGCCAGTACAGCCGTCAAGGCAGAGAACAGCACCACACGCGGCGCGTTAGAAAGCAGTTTCATTGACACAGAATCCTTGTGCGATTGAAGATCGATAGAGGCTTTGCGCCACCACCTGATCAGTTGTGTCGGCAAATGTGAATTGATCTTAAGCACACCGTTTCGCTACGCAGCGATTAAAGTGCAAGCAGAGGTGCCGGATAGAGCGCCCTTCCCTACCTGATGAAGAGGATCCGCCATGGTTTCATCCACCCCCGCAACCCGCTACACGCGCCCCTCGATCGTGCTGCACTGGTTGATGCTGGTACTGCTGGCGGCCGTCTACGCCTGCATCGAGCTGCGTGGCCAGTTTCCCAAGGGCAGCGCCGAGCGCGACCTGATGAAAGACCTGCACTTCATGCTCGGGCTGAGTGTGTTCGTGCTGGTGTGGCTACGCCTGGCGATGCGCTTGCTGCGCCCGGCGCCGCCGATCGTGCCCAAGGCGCCGGCCTGGCAGACTGGCCTTGCGCACCTTGTGCACCTGTTGCTGTACCTGATGATGATCGGCCTGCCGCTGGCGGGCTGGGCGATCCTCAGCGCCGCCGACAAGCCGGTGCCGTTCTATGGGCTGGAGCTGCCGCACATCGTCGGCGCGGACGCAGACCTGGCCAAGTTCATCAAGGGCTGGCACGAACGCATCGGCACCTGGGGCTATTGGCTGATCGGCGTGCATGCACTGGCCGGGCTCTATCACCACTATGTACGCCGCGACAACACGCTGCTGCGCATGCTGCCCTACAAGTAACCGCGCCGCCCTTGCAGGCCGCCTGTGTGCACGAACACCAGGCGGCTGCCACGGGCAAAACGCCCCGCCTGAACCTGATCGCGCAGGGCCAGCAGCGCCTTGCCGGTATACACCGCCTCCAGCGGCACGCCGCACTGGCGTTCGGTCTGTTCGATAAACGCCAGCAACTCACTGTCAATGCGGGCAAAGCCACCACGGGCAGCGTCATGCAGGTGGTAGCCGTGGGCGCCAACCAGCGCCGTGACGTTTTGCTCGACGCCGTGGTCAGCCGGCACCGCAACGGCGCCATGCACCGGGTGCGCACCGGCCTCGGCAAGCACCAGCCCGGCCAGTGTGGTGCCAGTACCAGCTGCCAACCACCAGCCGTGGTAATCCTCCCAACCCAGGGCCCCAAGCTGCGCCCGGCACTGCTCGACGATTGCTGCACAGCCGCGGGCGCCTTCGATACCGCCCCCGCCCTCGGCGATGCAGTGCCAACCAGGGTAACGCGCCTGCCAGGGCGCCCAGAAATCAACGCCGTGGCGCGCCCGATACCCGGCAAAGCCCAGCCAATGCAAGACCATGCCCATGGCCTTGAGATCGCGTACGGTGGGGGTGTCCTGTTCATGGCCGCGCAACAGCCCGGCGGTGGCGAAGCCAAAGCGCTTGCCGGCAGCGGCGAAGGCATGCAGGTGGTTGGAATGATTGCCGCCCAGGCTGATCAAGCCGGCGGCGCCCTGCCGCCGGGCAGCCAGTAAGTGATGCTGCAACTTGAACCATTTGTTGCCGCTTAGCAGCGGGTCGATCAGGTCCAGGCGCAAAACTGCGCATGCCACCCCGGCTGTTTCCAGCCAGGGCAGGTGCAAGGGTTGCAGGGGAGCTTGAGGAAGGTTGTCGAAAATCATCCGCTACCGTAACAACCTAGCGCCGGGTCGTCATCCAGCTCGACGTACTACCGCCCTCGAAATAATTAGCCAGCAGGGTCACTTCCTCTTGAACCTGCGTCACCCAGTCACGGATCTGTGGTTCGGGTATTACCGAAGAGCGTCGCAGCTCATGGACATATGGCCCTGCATAGCGCATGGCATCGGCACGCGGGTTGGCCTTGGAATAGACGTCAGTGAACAGGCGCGGCCCGGTCACCCGCGAAATATCGCGCATATAGGGCCAGAAACCTTCGTCGTCCTTTTTCGGCCGCTGCGCCGCCCAGCGCGTGGTCTTGAACCGCGTCACCATTTCCCGCTCTACCGCATCGAGCAGCGCGTTGCCCTTGAGGCTTGCGAAGTGGCTGTTGTTGTAGCCGGTAAAGTTCAACGCAATGCTTTCCACCACAGCGCCCACCGCCAACTGCCCGGGGCTCAGGGTCAGGCTGGGCAGAGGTTTGCTTAGTTGGTCATCGACATCCATGTAGATGCCGCCCAGCTCCCTGACCAAGCGGTAGCGTATCGAATCACAGGCCGCAGCGTAGTTACGGGTTTTCTTCTTCAGGTAATGGGTGAAAGCTTCACCGGCAGCATCGGCGATGAACGTCTTGAAGAATGGCTCGCCGCTGAGGGCGGTGAACGTCACGTCAGGAAACATCTTGCGAAGGGTCAGCAATTGCAACGATTCGGGCAGCAAGCCGGCGTCCTTGTAAAAATGCAGCTCCAAGCGGTAGCCACTTTGCTTGGCCAATTTCGCATTATGGGCAAGGGTGAGCTCGTGATGCTCGATCAATGATGCGTGGGAACCGATCCACACCTGATGCAGCTGCTTGGGTAACGCCTCGGCACTGTCTGGGCGACGCGGGGCTGGAAGCGGCGGATAGAACGGCAAGCCAAACTGTTCACGATACTGCTGTCGCCGCTGCGGGCCGGCCGGCTCCGTAGGGATCGGCTGCTCGACGTGATACCCAAGCGCCGGGTCGTAGCGCAGGTACACATCGCGCTCGGGAGCGAACCAACTGCATGTCCATAGCTCGAACTCGACGCGTCGCCGCTGCGCGCCTTCGAATACGAAGAACTCCTCGCCGCCCCGCCCACGCTTTATGGTGACTCCGTCCATGCCCAGGGTCTGGCCCGCACCGGCGCGGGCCGGCTCGTCGGCACCGCCCAGCAAGCGCAACCGTGGCGCCACCCGCCATTGCTCAGTATCAGGCTCACGAACCACACGCAGGCCGAGCATCTCTACGGTCGCTGGTGCGGCAACTGGCTCACCGTCATCAAGGTAGCGGGCAATGCTGCCATCCAGCGGGTCGATCACTTCACGCAGCGGATAGCGCTGGCCGTCTGCCAGTTCGACATATAGCCGCTGCTCGGCTACATACAAGCCTGCGCGCTCGCCAGTGGTGAAGCGGAACATTTCGCCAGACGGCTCAGCAGCTTTTGCTACGGGAGTGATGCTCAAGCGCCCGGCGTCAAGCTGCACGTGCATTGGCGCGCTGGCCTTGCCCACCGCCCGCAGCCTGGGCGCGCGAGCGTTGGCCAGGCCACTGAGGCTGCTGAGCATTTCCAACAGGTGTTCGCCGGCGGCGTGCCGCTGCCCTGCCGAATAGCTGGCATAGCCGTTGAACAGGTGAATCGCGACTTCGGTGAGGTCGAGCATGGTCATGACCCGCCCGGGCACCAGAAGGCTTAACACACGAAATGCCAGCAATGCGTAATCAAGCCCCTGTTCGAGCAGCAGCTCGGTATCGGACACCGCCGAGGCATCGCCTTCGGCCAGCAGAAACCTCACTCGCTGGTCGAACATCGCCTTGCCCAAGGGTTCAGGTACTCGCAGAGTGGCCAGCAAACTGCCGCCCCGCCCCTTCGCCAGCGACCTCAGCCCGGCGCCTGCAGCATCGAGCTGGTGCTTGCCAAAGCGCGCCAGCCAATACCTCGGAGAATCGCTCAACGTACCTGGTGGCCCGTCGACACCTGCCAATTGTGCAGTCATGGCAGACCGCAAGGCCCCGGCAGAGGCAAACCGCTCGAATGCCCGGCCACTGGGATGGCCCGGCGTGTAAAAGATCAGCGACGCGTCATCATCGAGGGTGAACAACAGCAGATCGCGCAACGTATTGCCGCTGAGTACCAGCGCTTCGACATGCCCGGCGGGGCTGCCGCTTGCCTGCGCCTGCGCCGTTTCAAGCACGCTCAACACGTGATCGCAATCATCCTGTTGCAGCTCGCCCTTGGCCACTGCCAGCAGCGCATCGATACGCAACCGAGTAATGAATACCTCCTGCGCGGCTTGCCGGCCCTCGTCATGCAGCGCTGCGGCCTCTTCATCCTCAGGGCGACGCAGGCGCGCGCGCAGCGCCTGTTCATAGCTTTCCTGCAGATTGAGCTGTTCGGCCAGCGTGGCCAAGGCTTTCAGCCCTGGCGAACGCGCGTCGTCCTCGGCCAGCTCGACCGTCCAATTGGCATCGCTGGCCTTGTCCAGGCGCATGGCGATGTACTCGAGCAACGAGCAGGTATGAGTCGTGACCTGTGGTTCCGGGTCTACCGCGACCGCGCCCGGTGCAAGCTCCGACTCGACAACGTCCGGCCGGTAACTGGCGATGCTGATCGTGAGGTCGACCGTAGCAGGGTCCACATCCCAGTCTTGCGTCCTGAGGCTGGCCTGGATCTGCTCGCGCGCGAACGAGTCGAAGGCCGGTAATTCGGCAAAATAGCGGCCTGCAACAATCTGTTGGTTATGCAGCAGTTCTAACCACTGGTCCAGCTGAACCTGCTGCTGCGCGTCAAGGCCTACCTTGTCTTGCCACAGCGCCTGCCGGGCTGCCTGCTGTTGCTGGGCAAAAGCATGCAACTGGCGCACGGCCTTGCACAGCGAAGCATCCAGGCCGATGGGGTTGCTCCAGAAGGACTCGGCGCCGGCCAGGGCATTTTCGCGCCAAGCGTCGAGCTGTTGCTGCACCTGCGCCTCGAACGGGTTGCCCTCGATCGGCGTGGCGCGGACCTCATACCCGTACTCCGGCCGCTGCTCTTCTTCCAGCAGTGCTGCCTGGGCAACGGGGCCAAGGCGGCGCAGCCACGTTGGCGCATAGCCACCGGTCAAGTCTGCACGCACGGCGTACAGCACCTCTTCGAGCGAATCGTAGCGGCGCACGAATCCCAGATAACCGGGGCAGTAGAGCACGCACTCGCCCGTAGTGTCTTTGCGTTCAGTCACGTAGCCAAGCGCTGGGGAGTAGCCGCCAGGCGCGGTACTCAGCACCAGCAGGCCTGGCAAGCCGACGACCGCACCGGAGCCCGCCAGGTAGACATCCAGGCGGTAGACACCTCGGGCAAGCAACCGGTTCGACCAGCTCGGGTGGGCGACGATATCAGCGATGAGGACTGTCGCGGCCGGGGTCAGCGCCCCAACCTGCTGAAGCAGGCCCGCATGGTCAGCCAGGCTGGCGCGCATCTGCAGTTCCTGCGCAAGCCGCCTGTTTGGCAGCGATAGATGCTCGGGCACCTCCCAGAAGGTCGTCTGGTCGACCTCGAACTGCGCCGCAACCGTCTGCGGGGTAATGCCGGCCAGTGCGTCACGAATATCCTTCAACGGGACAGCTGTGTATTGATCGGCAGCGTCGAGCGAGGTGCTGGACGCAGATAACACACTGCGCTGCGCGTCGAGCAACTCCTCCGAGCCAGGCTCACCGCGCATGTTTTGCATGATCAGCGTGTCGAGCGGGTGGCTGGCGAGCAGCTCCTGGGTTCCCTCTTGCTCGGCATACTCACGCACATACCACGGGCCTTCTGGCAAGTCGGGGCAGGCTTGTGCGAACAGGGTACGGGCAGCCCCGGCCAGCGTGGGCAGGCCGGTCAGGTCCGGCATGCCCTCGGGCAGGCCTGCCGTAAACGGCGGGGTTGGAATGGATTCTTGCATGGCGGACATCCTCCAGGGAAAACCGGAAGATGCCCGCCCAGGTTCACAGACAGGCGCTATTGGAGCACTACCTTACAACTGCGCAGCCAGCCTCGAGCCTTGGTCGATGGCGCGTTTGGCATCCAGTTCCGCCGCCACATCAGCGCCGCCGATCAGGTGTACGGACTGACCGGCGTCCAGTAACCCCTGTTGCAGGTCGCGCAGTGGGTCCTGGCCTGCACAGATGACGATATTGTCCACGGCCAGCAGTTGCGGCTCGCCGTCAGCGATGCGCACATGCAGGCCGGCATCGTCCACGCTCAGGTACTCGACGCTGTTGAGCATCTGCACCTGCTTGTTTTTCAGGCCCGTGCGGTGGATCCAGCCGGTGGTCTTGCCCAGGCCGTCGCCCACCTTGGTTTTCTTGCGCTGCAACAGGTACACCTGGCGCGCCGGAGCATGCGGTTCGGGCTTGATGCCGGCAACGCCGCCACGGGCCTCAAGCTGAGTGTCGATCCCCCACTCTTTCCAGAACGCCTCGCGGTCCTGGCTGGTGGCAACGCCTTGGTGCACCAGGAACTCCGATACATCGAAACCGATCCCGCCAGCGCCAATCACCGCCACCCGCAGCCCGACCGGCTTGCGCTCGAGCAGCACGTCCAGGTAGCTGAGCACCTTGGGGTTGTCGATGCCGGGAATAGCCGGGGTACGCGGGGCGATACCGGTGGCCAGGATGATCTCGTCGTACTTGCCGGCCACCAGCGCCTGGGCATCAACGCGAGTGTTCAGGCGCACATCCACGCCCGTGCTGCGCAGCTTGTTGGCGAAATAGCGCAGGGTTTCGAAGAATTCTTCCTTGCCCGGTACCCGCTTGGCCACGTTGAACTGGCCACCGATCTGTGCGGCACCATCGAACAGCGTTACCTGGTGGCCGCGCTCAGCCGCCACCGTGGCGGCAGCCAGGCCGGCAGGGCCTGCGCCGACCACGGCAATACGCTTGACGATGCGCACCGGCAGGTAATTGAGCTCGGTTTCGTGGCAGGCACGCGGGTTGACCAGGCAACTGGTGAGTTTGCCGCCGAAGGTATGGTCGAGGCAGGCCTGGTTGCAGCCGATGCAGGTGTTGATCTCGTCACCTCGGCCTTGGGCGGCCTTGTTGACGAACTCAGGGTCGGCGAGGAACGGCCGGGCCATCGACACCATATCGGCGTCACCCTCGACCAGCACCGCCTCGGCCACCTCCGGGGTATTGATGCGGTTGGTGGTAATCAACGGGATACTGACCGCCCCGCGCAGTTTGGCGGTGACCTTGGTGAACGCGGCGCGCGGGACCTTGGTCGCGATGGTCGGAATACGCGCCTCGTGCCAGCCGATACCGGTGTTGATCAGCGTGGCGCCGGCGCGCTCGATCGCCTTGGCCAGCATCACGATCTCGTCCCAGGTGCTGCCGCCTTCGACCAGGTCGAGCATCGACAGGCGGAAAATGATGATGAAGTTTGGTCCCACCGCTTCACGCACCCGGCGCACGATCTCCACCGCCAGGCGCATGCGGTTCTGGTAGCTGCCACCCCAGCGGTCAGTGCGCTGGTTGGTATGGGCGACCAGGAACTGATTGATGAAGTAGCCTTCCGAGCCCATCACCTCGACGCCATCGTAGCCGGCACGCTGGGCCAGGCTTGCGCAGGTGACGAAATCGCGGATCTGCTTCTCGATGCCCTCTTCGTCCAGTTCACGGGGTTTGAACGGGTTGATCGGTGCCTGGATGGCGCTGGGCGCGACTTGCTTGGGGCTGTAGGCGTAGCGCCCGGCGTGCAGAATCTGCAGGCAGATCTTGCCGCCTGCAGCATGCACCGCCTCAGTCACGGTGCGGTGCTGCTCAGCTTCGGCCTCGGTGCTGAGCTTGGCCGCACCGGAATACACCCCGCCCTCCTCGTTCGGCGCAATGCCACCGGTTACCATCAGCCCGACGCCGCCACGGGCGCGCTCGGCAAAATACACGGCCATGCGCTCGAACCCGCCTGGGCGTTCCTCGAGGCCTGTGTGCATCGAGCCCATCAGGGTGCGGTTGCGCAAGGTAGTGAAGCCCAGGTCCAGCGGGGCCAGGAGGTGCGGGTAAGGGTTGCTAGCCATGCAGGCGCTCCACATGTGGCGTGATCACGGATGAATGCAGGCACCTGCACCGCTACGGCGGGGGCCTGTCGCTTATAGGTACTGGACATTAAACAAGCGTTTGAACCTGCTCAATGATCGAAACTGACAACTTATTGATCCGGCTGCACAGCAGGCTTACCCTAGACCACATTCATCCTTCCCACATTGATTGCCCCTTCCATGCGAAAACTGCTTGCCGGCGCCGTGGCGCTGGTCATTCTTGCCGGCCTCTGCGGTTACGGCTTCTGGACCTTGCAACGGCCGCAGGGCCACTATCTTTCCGACCTGCGCATAGAAGTCGCGCTGAACCAAGGCACACCGGGCGAGCAAGGCAACCTGCTGGGTATCGAGCCGCTGTTGTATCCAGGCGACTACCAGAACCTCAACCGCCTGCACCGCAAGCTGTCGGCCTACCTCGAACAGGCCAAGGCCCAGGGCCTGGTCAACCCGCGCACAGTGGTGGTGCTGCCTGAGCATGTCGGCACCTGGCTGTGGGCCCGTGGCGAGAAGAAAGAGCTGTACCAGGTCACCCAGCGCCGCGAGGCCTGGCAGTGGCTTGAGCTGAGCAACCCGGTGCGCTACGGCCTGGCAATGCTTGCCGCCACCGGCGATGACCGGCGCAGCGACGCCCACCTGCGCATGAAGGCTGCGCAAATGGCGGCGGACTATCAACAGGTGTTCGGGGGCCTGGCGCGCGAGTTTGACGTAACCCTGGTGGCCGGCTCGATTATCTTGCCCGCCCCGCATGTCGACAATGGCGTGCTCCTGCCCGGCAACGGCCCGCTGTTTAATACAAGCCTGGTGTTCAATGGCCAAGGGTTGATCATTGGCCAGCCGCAGTTCCAGCAATACCCCGACAGCGAGTTCCGCCGCTACGTGCAGGGTGGTCAGAAACATAAATTGCAGGTGCTGCAGACCCCCGCCGGGCGCTTGGGCGTGCTGGTGGGCAGCGACAGCTGGTACCCGGCCAATGTCGAGCAACTGGCCGAGCAATCGGTGCAACTGATCGCCAACCCGGTGTTCCTCAGCGGCAAACAGGCATGGCACACCCCATGGCGCGGCAACCGCCACCAGCCTGTGGCCGATGGCCTGCCATTGCAACGCGGCGAAGCCAGCGAGCAGGACGCCTGGCACCACCTTACCCGCAGCGCAGGTGGCGGCCTGAGCAGCATGAGCGTGTTCATGCGCGGCCAGTTCTGGGAACAGGCCGGTGATGGCCAAGGCTTTGCCCATCAGGGCGATGCACTGTGGGCCGGCAGCGCCAGCAATGGCGCGCGCCTGCTCAACCTGTGGTTGTAACCGCATGAACCGCGCACGGGTGCGCCTGGGCGACCTGTCGGTGGGCCTGGTCCAGCCGTTGGCGCAAGCCCTGCGCGAGCGCGGCCACAACCCGCAACCCCTGCTGCTGCGCTACGGCCTTGATGATCGGCGCCTGGCCGAACCCAGCGCGCGGCTGTCGATTCCGCGCTACATGCACCTGGGGCATGCCGCCATCGAGCTGTGCGCCGACCCGGCGCTGGGGCTGCACATGGGCCGCCTGGGCCGCCTGCCGCAGGCGGGGCTTGCCGGCGTAACAGCGGCGCAAGCGCCGACGCTGGGCGAAGCCGCCCGCACGCTGCTGCGCTTCGAGCCCTTGTATGCGGCCAACTACCGGGGCCAGTCGAGCTTCGAAGAAGATGCCCAAGGCGCCTGGCTGCGCTTCTACTCCATTAGCCCGTATAACCGCTACAACCGGTTCGTGGTCGATTCACTGCTCGGCGGCTGGCTTGCGCAGCTGGGCGCATTGGCAGGCCAGCCGATAAAGGCTGAACGCCTGGAAATCGAATTCACCGCCCCGTGCTATGCCGACCATTACCAAGCCTTGAGCAGCAGCCCTGTGCAGTTCGCGGCCGGCGCCAACCAGTTGCGCCTGGGCCCGGCAACACTGGCTCTGGCCAACCCGCAGCACTGCCCCAGCACCTGGCAGCACCTGCTGCAGCTGTGCGAAGCCGAGCTTGCCCAGCGCACTCGGGTACGCAGCCTGGGCGAACGTATCATTCATCTGCTAGGGCCGTTGCTCAACGGCGGGCGTGAACCGGATCTCGAGGAGGTGGCGCGGCACCTGCACATGCCGACCTGGACGCTACGGCGCAAACTGGCCGAAGAAGGCACGCGCTTTCGCGACCTGCTCAATGACACACGGCGCGACCTCGCCGAAGCGTATATCCGCGATACCGAGCTGGCGTTTGGCGAAATCGCCTATTTGCTGGGGTTTGCGTCGGCCGAGGCCTTCCAGCGCGCATTCAAGCGCTGGACAGGCGTCACGCCGGGGGAGTACCGCCGGCAACAGCGGCTGGCGGTTTAAAGCTCGGTGGCATCATCGGCAGGTTCTGGCGGGTCCAGCTCGAAGGCCTGAAAATCGAGCAACTCTTCCTGATAGTCATCCATGGCCTGCATCCTCTTTCTGCGTTTATCGTCTCAAGGGTATGGGGCCAACCTAGGCCGTAGGCGTTACGGCTTGATTACAGCCCCATGAACGATAAACGTAGCAGGCCTTGCATAAGTTATCGAGGCCTCAAGAGCCCGCTGGGGCAGGTTCGGCTGGCGCTTCTGGCTGCTGCACCTGAATGGGCGCCGCCTCCACCGGTGGCGCCACAGGCTGCGAGCTATGGCTATCGTCGACCACAGGCGCAGCAGGCGCCTCTGTGGCAGGGGCAAATGCCGCTGGCTGGCTGGCAGCAGGGCTCTGGGCCGCGCTCGCCGGCGCGGGTGCCGCCTCTGCCGAGGCTTGTGGCGCTGGCACAGGCTCGGGCAGCCCCAAGTCTTGTGCCGGTGGCTCGGCCTTGGCCGGCTCTACCGGCGCTTCAGGCTTTTTCACCTTTTTTGGCTTCGGCAGATAGCTTTCGACCAGGGCGAAATAACGGTCGTAGAACTGCGGCGCGGTGACCGTCTCGCTGGCGACCTTGACCATGGAATCGTCGCTTGAGCCAATGGGCATCGACACCGAACCCAGCACGCCCACACCCAGGCTTGCCGAAGTGTTGGACTTCTTCAGGGTGTAGCGGTCCTGCAAGGCGTTGGCAAACATGGTGGAGCGCTGTTTGTCGCTCATGTCCGGCACGCAGGTGATGTTGAAGCTGATCTGCATGTGGTTTTCGGCGCTTTGCTGAAAACTCTTGTTGCCGGCGACCTGGTTGGCATCACTGCTGGTGATGATGTAGCCCTGGCTGAGCAAGGCACGGCGCGCAGCCTCACAGGAGCCGGCTTCACTCACCGAGAAGCTGCGCGAGAAGGTGCCTGAGTCGTCGAAGTTCTCGTGCTCGTACATGGCAGGCTTCTTCGAGGAACAACCGGACACGCCTGCCAGCACAAGGGCCAGCCCGAGCGCACCGTAGACGGATGATCTGGACATCGTGAATTCCGGGGAAAATCGAACGGTGGGTATTGTGCAACAGATCCGCGATCGATCGAAACCTTGAGCGTGCAAGGTTCATGTAAAGTCCGGCAAACCTTACGCTTATCAAACGCTGAAAACGCGAAAAGCGACCCTGAGGTCGCTTTTCGCGTTGTACCAAGCTGTTCAAGGGGCTTGGTACCAGAGATGGCGCAGCGGACGGGACTCGAACCCGCGACCCCCGGCGTGACAGGCCGGTATTCTAACCGACTGAACTACCGCTGCGTATCGTTCGGGCTTGCACCCGATTGAAACTGGGATCTGAGCTTTCAAGCGCCTAAACGCGAAAGCCAGGCACAAAAAAGGCGACTTGTGATCGCCTTTTCTGTTTTGCTTCAAGCTGTTCAAGGGGCTTGATGCAGAAGATGGCGCAGCGGACGGGACTCGAACCCGCGACCCCCGGCGTGACAGGCCGGTATTCTAACCGACTGAACTACCGC
>NZ_JABWRG010000055.1:0-31864 GCF_014268825.1 Pseudomonas sp. SWRI51
TTCGCAGCCCTTCGCGACACAAGGCCGCTCCTACACAATCAAAAGCGACTTGCCCGAAACCATAGAATCTCCCACAGTCACCGCGCCCAGCCGCGAGAGTGATACCGGACACGGTCACTGTGGGAGCTGGCGACAGCCTGCGATGAGGCCGGCACAGGGTTACGCAGACTCCAACCCCATGAACACGGCTTGGCTTATCGCCCCACCGCTGCAGCCCACCGGCGCCGGCTGAATTTCAGCCTGACCCTGAGCCTGCGGTGCTGTTCGGGGTCGAGCGCGTCGCGGGCAATACACTGGCTACGCGGCAACCATCGCCCTTGGGGCACGAAGCGCAACACCACCAGCCCGGGCAGCGCCATGCTGTCACGGCACAGCCTCACCGGTTGCCAGCCCTGCGCGCGGCTGAACAACTGCCAACCCCGCGGATCACGGCGCAGCCCGGTGATCGCGCTGGCATGGCCAAGCAAGATGCGACGGGGTATGACCCAACAGGCGTGGGCCAGGCAGCCAGTAAGCAGCAGCAGACGAAGCCAGCCCGGCACGGCGATCAGCAGAAGGGTTGCGCAGGCGGCCAGCAAGGCTGCGAAATAGGCCGCGAGCAGCAGCCGTGAGCCCTGCCAGCGGCACTCGAAGGCATTACTTGGGCTGGACACGGTCCAGGATGATGCGGACCATGCGCTGCAGCTCAGGGTCTTCGGATTCGCTACGCTCCATGAACCAGCCAAACATGTCCTGGTCTTCGCAGGCCAGCAGGCGAACGTACAGCTCGCGGTCAGCTTCGCTCAGGGTCGAATAAACTTCCTGGGTGAAAGGTACCAGCAGCACGTCGAGCTCCAGCATGCCGCGGCGGCTGTGCCAGAAAAGCCGGTTGATTTCAGTTTGTTCGACCATGGGGCCCTCCTCGAATGGGCGCGCAGTATACCGCGCAGTGAACACGGCGACACCGGGCGTTGGTCTAGTCACCTACCTATTTTGTTACTGGCGTTCTATGATGGCCGCCAGTCTCCAGTTACCGCGATGACCCATGGCCGATTCCGCTTTTTTCTGCACGCTCACCCACGAGGGCGTTCTCGCTGTCCGCGGCTCCGATGCCGGCAAGTTCCTGCAAGGCCAGCTTACCTGCAACATCAACTACCTCAGCGACGAGCACGCGAGCCTTGGCGCCCGCTGCATGGTCAAAGGGCGCATGCAGTCCAGCTTCCGCATCCTGCCGCAGGGCGATGGCTACCTGCTGGCCATGGCCTCTGAGCTGATTGAGGCGCAACTGGCCGACCTGAAAAAGTACGCCGTGTTCTCCAAGGCCACCCTCAGCGACGAAAGCGCTGCCTGGGTGCGCTTTGGCGTACAGCAAGGTGACGCTGCCCTGCAGGCGCTCGGCGTAGCACCGGCAGACCACGCCGGGGCCACCGCCCGCGGCGACGGGTTGATCGCCGTGCGCGTCAGCAGTGGCCGTTGCGAGCTGTGGGTTGCAGCTGCGCAGGCAGACAGCACCGCGCAGGTGCTGGCCGCGACGCTTGCGCAAGGTTCGCTCAACGATTGGCTGCTGGGCCAGGTCCGGGCCGGTATCGGCCAGGTAATGGGCCCGACCCGCGAGCTGTTCATCCCGCAGATGATCAACCTGCAGGCCGTCGATGGCGTCAGTTTCAAGAAAGGCTGTTATACCGGCCAGGAAATCGTTGCGCGCATGCAGTACCTGGGCAAGCTCAAACGGCGCCAATACCGCCTGGCCCTGGATGGCGCTGACGTGCCGCAGCCAGGCACCGGCATTTTCTCGCCGACCCATGGCTCTTCGGTCGGCGAAGTGGTGTTCGGCGCAGATACCGGCAGCAATGTCGAACTGCTGGCCGTGCTCAGCGCCGATGCAGTGGCCGATGACAACCTGCACCTGGGTAGCCTGGAAGGCCCGCGCCTGACCCTGCTCGACCTGCCTTACGAACTGGACCGCGACCGGGAAATCCAGCGCTGACCAGCCTGCCCCGCCGCGTTTGCGGGGCCGTACCACCTTTGCGGTAGAGAAGTTCATGAACAAGCTGGCCGAGACGGTTCAAGCACAACTGCTGGCAGCCATCGACAACGATGACCTGGTCCTGCCGACCCTGCCGGAGGTCGCCTTGAGCATCCGCGAGGCAGCCGAGGACAGCGAAATCAGCGTCCTGGACCTGAGCAAGGTGATCGGTCGTGACGCCGCCCTGTCGGCGCGCCTGATCAAGGTGGTGAACAGCCCGTTGCTGCGTGCGGCCGCCGAAGTCACCGACCTGCACACTGCCATCACCCGGCTGGGCATCAACTACAGCTGTAACCTCGCCATTGGCCTGGTGATCGAGCAGATCTTCCATGCCCGCGCGCCGGCAGTCGAGCACAAGCTGCGCGATATTTGGGTAAACAGCATGGAAGTTGCCGGCATCAGCTACGAAGTGTGCCGGCGCTACACCCAGCTCAAACCCGACCAGGCCACCCTTGGCGGGTTGGTGCATCAGATCGGCGCCCTGCCGGTGCTTATTTACGCCCAGGAGCACAACGAGCTGCTCTCTGACCCGGTCTGCCTGCACTATGTGATCGAACAGATTCAGCCAGTGCTGGGCGACAAGATTCTCAGCGCCTGGGAATTCCCCGAGCAACTGGTCAAGCTGCCAGGCCAGGTCCAGGACCTCGACCGGCAAACCAGCCAGGTGGACTACATCGATGTGGTGCAGATTGCCCGCTGCATCAGCCAGCGCGGCCGCAGCCGACCGTTGGCCGCCCTGCCCGCCTATCGTCACCTGGGCCTGCCGTTCGGTACCGAGCTGGATATCAACGAACTGCTCGACGCCCGCACCATGCTGCGCTGAAGCGGCGCCCGACCAGGGTCTAGCCTAGGGCTAATCAGCGATAAAGCTGACTCTCACCTTCAAACCGCCGCGCTCGCCATCATGCAGGCTGATCTGCGCCAGGTGTGCGCGGCAGATCTCGCCAACGATGGCCAGGCCCAAACCGCTGCCCTGGGCGCTGCGCCGGTAGAAGCGCTCGAACACCCGCTCGCGCTCGCCTTCGGGAATGCCGGGGCCGTCGTCCTCGACCTCCAGCACCGCCGGCGCCAGCACCCGCAAAATCACATTGCCGCCGACCGGGGTGTGGGCCAAGGCGTTATCCACCAGGTTGCTGAGCAATTCGTTAAGCAGGGTCGGCTCGCCCTTGAGCCACACCGGTGCTTGGGCTTCAAGCGCCAGGGAAACCCCACGGGCGTGGGCCAGCGGCGCCATGGCCATGCCCAGCTCGCGGGCCAGCTGGCTCAAGTCCAGCCGCTGAGCCCCGCCTTCGGCAATGGCTCGCGCGCCGTTCTCGACCCGCGCCAGCGACAGCAACTGGTTGGCCAGGTGCGTCAGGCGGTCGGTGCCCTGGGCTGCGGACTCAAGCGTCTTGCGCCATTCGTCGGGTTCCTTTGAGCGCAGCCCCAGCTCTACCCGAGCCTTGAGCGCCGCCAATGGCGTGCGCAATTCGTGGGCGGCGTCGGCGATGAACTGCGCCTGGCGTTCGAACTGCCCGCGCAAGCGTTCGGTGAAATGGTTGAGCCCGCGCACCAACGGCCCCAGCTCGCGCTGCACCTGCACCAGCGGCAAGGCGCGCAGGTCGTCGGGCTGGCGTTCCTCCACAGCGCGGCGCAGGCGTTCCAGCGGGCGCAGCGCGGCGCTGACGGCAAACCACACCAGCACCAGCGCCCCCAGCGCCAGCATGCCAAGGCGCAGCAGTGTATCGGCCATCAGGCTGCGCGCCATGCGCACCCGCGCCTCCTCGGTTTCGGCCACGCGAATTTCTGCCATGCCATTCATGTTCGGCTCGCTGACCGCCTTGAGCAGGCTGACCACGCGCACGTCCTGGCCCAGATACGTGGCGTTGTAGAACCGCGCCAGCGCCGGGTAGTCATCGGTGCGCGGGGTGTCGGGCGGCGGGGGCGGCAAGTGCTCGTACCCGGAAATCAGCTTCTGGTTGATGTCCAGCACCTGGTAGTAGATACGCCCTGCACTGTCGTAGGCGAAGGTATCCAAGGCCACGTAAGGCACATCGGCGCTGAGTGTGCCGTCACGCTGCGAAAGGCCGGCGGCGATGGTCCGCGCCGAAGCCAGCAAGGTGCGGTCGTAGGCCGTGTCGGCGGCTTCGCGGCCGTTCCAGTAGGCGCTAAGGCCGCTGGCCAGCATCAACACCACCAGCAACAGCGCCAGGTTGCCGAGCAGGCGCCCGCGCAGGCTGCCGTTGTCACGCATCGCGGTGTTCAAGCAGGTAGCCCAGGCCGCGGAAGGTGACGATGGCAATCGGGTGTCCATCGAGTTTTTTACGCAGCCGGTGGATGTAGATTTCGATGGCGTCGGGGCTGGCTTCCTCGTCCAGGCCGAACACCTGGGCGGCCAACTGCTCCTTGCTCATCACCCGGCCTGGGCGAGCAATCAGTGCTTCGAGCACGCTTTGTTCGCGCTGGGTCAGGGTCAGTGGCTGCCCTTGCAGGCTGAAACGCCGGGTATCAAGGTCGTAGATCAGCGGCCCGCAGCGCTGCTGGCGCTCCCCCCCGAGCACACTACGGCGTAGCAAAGCCTTGACCCGAGCCTCAAGCTCGGTCAGCTCGAACGGCTTGGCCAGGTAGTCGTCAGCGCCCAGGTTCAGGCCGTGAACGCGGTCCTTGACGTCGCTGCGTGCGGTCAGCATCAGCACCGGCAGGGTCTTGCCGCGCCCACGCAGGCGCGCCAGCACCTCAAAACCGTCCATCCGCGGCAGGCCGACATCGAGCACCGCCACGGCGTAGTCCTCGCTGGCAAGTGCCAGGTCGGCCGCTACGCCATCGTGCAGCACATCGACGGTCAAGCCCTGGCTTTTCAGGGCCTGGGCGACGCTTTCGGCCAGTTGCAAATGGTCTTCGACCAGCAACACACGCATCGGATTCTCCCTGCTCGGGTGGGGCAATGGCGCGGAGTGTACCGCTGTCATCGAGGCTGTGAAGCCCCTTGTAACAAACCTTTCTGGTTGAAAGGTTAGCGAAAGGTTCAGGCCATAGCATCGCACCACGGTCGCTCCACGCGCCGAAAAAAGCACCAGCAAGGTGCAACGAATAAGAACAATAAAACGGAGTCATCCCGATGCTGTCATTGCAGCCTCAGGCGTTCGCGCCTAGCCGTTCGCTCCCCGCACGCCCTTCAGCAGTTGCCTGCGCCGTCGCCCTTGCCGGTGTCGCGCCGCTTAGCCAGGCCGCCTTCTTCGAAGACAGCTCGGCCACCTTCGAAACCCGCAACATGTACTTCAATCGCGATTTTCGCGATGGCACCAGCGCGCAGCAGTCAAAGCGCGATGAATGGGCCCAGGGGTTCATGCTCAACTTCGAGTCTGGCTACACCGACGGCACCGTAGGCTTTGGCCTGGACGCGCTGGGCATGCTCGGGGTCAAGCTCGATTCCAGCCCCGACCGCACGGGCACTGGCCTGCTGCCCACCCACGATGATGGCAAGGCTGCTGACGAATACGCCAAGCTCGGCCTGACCGGCAAGGTGAAGATCTCCAAGACCGAACTGAAGATCGGCACCCTGATCCCCGAACTGCCCACCTTGCAGCCCAACGACGGGCGCATCCTGCCGCAGACCTTCGAAGGTGGCCTGCTCACCTCGCAGGAGATCAAGAACCTGACCTTCACCGGCGGGCGCCTGGACAGAGCCAAGGACCGCAATGACACCAATTGGGAAGAGCTGGCGCTGAACAACAAGAACGGCCGTTTTGGCGGCACGTTCACCTCCGACCACCTGAACGTGGCCGGCCTCGACTACAAGCTTACCGACCGCATCACCACCAGCTACCACTTCGCTCAACTCGAAGACATCTACCGCCAGCACTTCATCGGCCTGGTCGCCACCCAACCCTGGGGCCCGGGCACCTTCGGCGCCGACCTGCGCCTGGCGGTCAGCGATGAAGCCGGCCAAGCCAAGGCCGGGCGCATCGACAACACCACCTTCAGCAGCATGTTCAGTTACGGCCTGGGCGGGCACAAGCTCAGCGCCGGCTGGCAGCAACTGAGCGGCGACAGCGCTTTCCCCTACGTCGATGGCGCCGACCCGTACCTGGTCAACTTCGTCCAGATCAACGACTTCGCCGGGGCCGACGAACGCTCCTGGCAAGCGCGCTACGACTACAACTTCGCAGCGCTCGGTGTGCCCGGCCTGACCTTCATGACCCGTTACATCAACGGCGACAACGTCAGCCGTGCGGCGGGCGGTGAAGGCAAGGAGTGGGAACGCAACACGGAACTGAAGTACGTGGTACAAACCGGCCCGCTGAAAAACGTCGCCGTGCGCCTGCGCAATGCCACCTTCCGTTCCAACTTCACCCGCGATGCCGACGAAGTCCGGCTGCTGGTGAGCTACAGCCTGGCCCTGTGGTAACCCATAACAACAATGCTCACGGAGACTGACCTATGACTTTTTCACTGCGCCGTCTGGTTCTGGCCACTGGCTGCCTGCTACTAGCAGGCAACGCGCTGGCCGCCGAACCGAAACGCCCTGAATGCATCGCCCCGGCCTCGCCTGGCGGCGGCTTCGACCTGACCTGCAAACTGGTGCAAAGCGCCCTGGTGCAGGAGAAGATCCTCAGCAAGCCCATGCGTGTGACCTACATGCCCGGCGGCGTCGGCGCAGTGGCCTACAACGCCGTGGTCGCCCAGCGCCCGGGCGATGCCGGCACCTTGGTGGCCTGGTCGAGCGGCTCGCTGCTCAACCTGGCCCAGGGCAAGTTCGGCCGTTTTGACGAGAACGCAGTGAAATGGCTGGCGGCCGTGGGTACCAGCTATGGCGCCATCGCCGTGAAAAGCGATTCGCCCTACAAGACCCTCGACGATCTGGTCGCGGCGCTGAAAAAAGACCCGAGCAAAGTGGTGATCGGCTCCGGCGGCACCGTCGGCAGCCAGGACTGGATGCAGACCGCGCTCATCGCCAAGGCCGCCGGCATCAACCCACGCGACCTGCGCTACGTGGCCCTCGAAGGCGGCGGCGAAATCGCCACTGCCCTGCTGGGCGGGCACATTCAGGTGGGTTCGACCGACATCTCCGACTCCATGCCACACATCCAGAGCGGCAACATGCGCATTCTGGCGGTGTTCTCCGAAAAACGCCTGGATGAGCCAGAGATGAAGGACATCCCGACCGCCAAGGAGCAGGGCTACGACATCGTCTGGCCCGTGGTACGCGGTTTCTACCTGGGGCCAAAAGTCAGCGACGAAGACTACGCCTGGTGGAAAGAGTCGTTCGACAAGATGCTGGCCTCCGAAGAGTTCGCCAAGCTGCGTGACCAGCGCGAGCTGTTCCCGTTCGCCATGACCGGTGAAGAACTCGACACTTATGTGAAGAAGCAGGTTGCTGATTACAAGACCCTGGCCAAAGAGTTCCAGCTGATTCAGTGATCATCGCCCTGTGGGAGCGGGCTTGCCCCGCGATATCGCAATCGCGGGGCAAGCCCGCTCCCACAGGGTCCGCCTTCGACCATGAGGATTTCTCCAATGATCCTGCAACGCATCTTTGCCCTCGTGCTGCTGGCCGTGTGCATCGCCCTGGCCGTGATGGCCTGGCCTTACCAGGCCGCGTTTTCCTATGAACCGGTAGGCCCGCGCGCCTACCCGTTGCTGATGCTCGGCCTGATGGGCCTGGGCTTGCTGTACCTGGTGTTCCGTCCCACGCCGATCGTGCACAAGGACGACGAGCCGGCGCTCGACCGCCCGACCCTGATCAAGATCGCCGCCTGCGTTGGCCTGCTGCTGCTGTTCGCTGCCACCTTCGAATCGCTGGGCTTCATCGTCAGCGCGATCCTCATTGGCCTGCCGATGGCACGCCTGTACGGCGGCCGTTGGCTGCACAGCGCCATCGTGGTGGTGGCAATGAGCATCTTCCTCTACTGGCTGTTCGACCGCGTGATGGACGTGCCCCTGCCCCTTGGCCTGCTGAGCGTACTGGAGAACTGACACATGGATACCATGAGCTACCTGGGCCAGGGCTTCGGCGTTGCCCTGAGCCCCTACAACCTGGTCACCGCCCTGTGCGGCACCCTGATCGGCACCGTGGTCGGCCTGCTGCCGGGCCTTGGCCCGATCAACGGCGTGGCCTTGCTGATCCCCATCGCCTTCGCCCTCGGGCTGCCGCCTGAATCGGCGCTGATCCTGCTGGCTGCGGTGTACCTGGGCTGCGAATACGGCGGCCGCATCAGCTCGATCCTGCTGAACATCCCAGGCGAAGCCTCCACCGTGATGACCACCCTGGACGGCTACCCGATGGCCCGCCAAGGCCTGGCCGGTGTTGCCCTGTCGCTGTCGGCGTGGAGCTCGTTCATCGGCGCCTTCATCGCCACCTGCGGCATGGTGCTGTTCGCCCCGCTGCTGGCCAAATGGGCGATTGCCTTCGGCCCCGCGGAATACTTCGTGCTGATGGTGTTCGCGATTGTCTGCCTGGGCGGCATGGCCGGCGACAAACCGCTCAAGACCTTCATTGCGGCGCTGATCGGCCTGTTCCTGTCGGCGGTCGGCATCGACGCCAACAGCGGCGTGTACCGCTTTACCGGTGACAGCGTGCACCTGGCCGACGGTATCCAGTTCGTGGTGTTGGTGCTGGGCCTGTTCTCCATCAGCGAAATCCTCCTGCTGCTGGAAAAGACCCACCATGGCCACCAGGCGGTCAAGGCCACCGGGCGCATGCTGTTCAACTTGAAAGAGGCGGCTTCGGTATTCACGGTCAACATCCGATGCGGCCTGCTGGGTTTCATCATGGGTGTACTGCCCGGCGCCGGCGCGACCCTGGCCAGTGCCGTTGCCTACATGACCGAAAAGCGCATCGCTGGCGCCTCCGGCAAGTTCGGCAAGGGTGACGCCCGTGGCCTGGCGGCACCGGAAACCGCCATCGGCGCCTCCTGCTGCGGCGCCCTGGTGCCGATGCTGACCTTGGGCGTACCGGGATCGGGCACCACTGCCGTGATGATCGGCGCGCTGACGCTGTACAACATCACCCCAGGCCCGCTGCTGTTCGAACAACAGCCCGATATCGTCTGGGGCCTGATCGCCTCGCTGTTCATCGCCAACATCATGCTGGTGATCCTGAACATCCCAATGATCCGCATCTTCACCCGCATTCTTGCCGTGCCGAACTGGGCGCTGGTGCCGGTGATCGCAATCATCACCGCAATCGGCGTTTATGCCGTGCATGCCACCACCTTCGACCTGTTCCTGATGGTCGGCATCGGCATCATGGGCTACATCCTGCGCAAGCTGGACTTCCCGCTGTCGCCGATCCTGCTGGGGTTCATCCTTGGCGGCCTGATGGAGCAGAACCTGCGCCGTGCGCTGTCGATCTCCAACGGCGAGCTGGGCATCCTCTGGTCGAGCCCGATCAGCCTGTCGGTCTGGGTACTGACCGCGTGCATGCTGACCCTGCCGCTGCTGCGCATCTGGCGCCGCCGTGCCCTGCAACGCCGGGCGATGGCGGATGCCTGATCGCAGGTTGCCGCTGTACTGGGCTACCGGGCTGGTCGGTCTTGCTGGCGGTTTTGCCGCCAGCAAGGTCGGCTGGCCTTTGCCGTGGATGGTCGGCTCGTTGCTGGCGATCATCCTGGTGCGTTGCCTGACCCCGTGGCAGCTCAGTGAAATCCCTAACGGGCGCAAGTGCGGGCAGTGGATCATTGGTATCGGCATCGGCCTGCACTTCACCCCGGCGGTGATCGAGCAGGTGGCCGAGCACTTCGTGCTCATCGTGTTTGGCGCGCTGTTCACCACAATATCCAGCGTGATCAGCGTGTGGATACTGAGGCGCACCGGCGAAGACCGCGCAACCGCGTTCTTTGCCAGCATGCCGGGTGGTTCGGGCGAAATGGTCAACCTTGGCGCGCGCAATGGCGCGGTGCTCAGCCAGGTAGCTGCGGCGCAGAGCCTGCGCGTACTGGCGGTGGTGTTGTGCGTACCGGCACTGTTCAAACTGCTGCTTGGGGATGGCGTGCCATTGCACAACGCCGGCAGCGTCAGTTGGGGCTGGCTGGCACTGGTGGCACCGCTGGGGGTACTGATGGCGCTGCTCTGGCAACGCCTGCGCCAGCCCAACCCATGGCTGTTCGGCCCACTGCTGGTAGCGGCCACGATCAGCCTAGCCGGCAACCTGCAAATTGGCCTGCCCGACGGCGCCAGCCAGGTTGGCCAATGGCTGATTGGCAGCGGCCTGGCCTGCCACTTCAACCGCGCGTTCTTCCGCCGGGCACCGTCCTTTCTCGGCCGTACGCTGCTGGCTACCTTGCTGTGCATGCTGATTGCCGCAGGCGCTGCCTGGGTGCTGAGCCTGCTGACCGAACTGGACCTGCGCTCGTTGACGCTGGGCATGATGCCAGGCGGCATTGCCGAAATGAGCCTGACTGCCGAAACCTTGCAACTGTCGGTGCCGCTGGTGACGGCGTTGCAAGTGCTGCGCTTGCTGTTGGTGCTGTTTTTGGCAGAGCCGTTGTTCAGGCGCTGGAACCGAGGCGCCACTCAATAACTACCGTCAGGCGCATTAACGGCGCCTGGCTCAGCCCCCTGTCCTGGCCTCATCGCAGGCTGTCGCCAGCTCCCACAGAAACCGGGTCAGGCCTCGCTATCGTGGCTGTGCGCGGTCTTTGTGGGAGATTCTATGGTTTTGTACAAGCCTGTTCCCACTAGACATATCTCCTTGTGGCGAGCTCCCTTGTCCCGCGTTGGGCTGCGCAGCAGCCCCTGGGGTTTTCAGGGCTGCTGCGCAGCCCAACGCGGGACAAGCCCGCTCGCCACAACTGTCTATCATTCCCCTCAGGATTGGGTCCAACCAGCAATTTTGCGGTTGAGCACGGCCTGCGTGGGAGCTGGCGACAGCCTGCGATAGGGCCCGAGCAGGCTGGCTCGAAACCCCGGCTCACTGCGCCAGCGGCGGCAGCGCCCAGTTGATTGGCGCCATACCGCGCTGTTCAAGGAACCCATTGGCCCGGCTGAAATGCCCGCAACCAAAGAACCCGCGGTACGCCGACAGCGGCGAAGGGTGCACCGACTTGAGCACCAGGTGCTTGCTGGCATCGATGAGTTTCTGCTTGCTCTGGGCGTGGGCGCCCCACAACAGAAACACCACGTTCGGGCACTGCTCACTGACCACCTCGATGACCCGGTCGGTAAACGACTCCCAGCCCTTCTTCGCATGGGAAGCGGCGTTGGCCCGTTCAACGGTCATGGTGGTATTGAGCAGCAACACGCCCTGCTCCGCCCAGCTTTGCAGATAACCATGGCTGGCAATCGGCAGATTGAGGTCGCGCTGCAGCTCTTTATAGATGTTGACCAGCGAAGGCGGCGTGGCAACGCCCGGTTGCACCGAGAAGCACAGGCCGTGGGCCTGGCCTGGGCCGTGATACGGGTCCTGGCCCAGGATCACCACTTTTACCTGGCCCAGCGGCGTCGAGTTCAAGGCATTGAAGATCATCGGCCCCGGTGGGTAGATCTCCTTGCCGGCAGCGTGCTCGGCGCGCAGGAACTCGCGCAGTTGGTGCATGTAGGGTTTGTCGAATTCCTCGCGCAGGGCAGCTTTCCAGCTAGGTTCGAGCTTGATGCGATCATCGTCGGTCATGGGGCAGTCCAAAAGCACAATGGCGCGACACTAGGAAAGCTGCACCGGCTTGTCAATCCAGCCGACCGACGACCAGCAGCTTCGCAAGCGCAGGCCATACTGGTGGGACGACTTGCGCGAGGTAGTCCATGTCCATCCAATGCGAGGTACTCACCGGCGCCGATGGCGCCCGTATCGGCATCGCCACGCTCGATGCCGCCCTGACACTCAATGCCCTGACGCTGCCAATGATCGAGCAGCTCGATGAGCGTTTGCGCAGTTGGGCGCGCGACCCTGGCGTGGTGTGCGTGATGCTGCGCGGCAATGGCCCCAAGGCGTTCTGCGCAGGCGGTGATGTCCGCGCGCTGGCGCAGGCCTGCCGCGAGCAGCCAGGCAGCGTGCCGCCGCTGGCAGCAAGCTTCTTCGCCAGCGAATACCGCCTTGACCATCTGTTGCACACCTACCCCAAGCCGCTGCTGTGCTGGGGCCATGGCCATGTGCTGGGCGGCGGCATGGGCTTGCTGCAAGGCTCGGCGGTGCGCATCGTCACACCCAGCAGCCGCCTGGCAATGCCGGAGGTCAGCATTGGCCTGTATCCGGATGTCGGCGCCAGTTGGTTCCTGTCCAGCCTGCCGGGCAAGCTCGGGTTGTTTCTGGCCCTGACCGGCGCGCCGATCAACGCCCGCGATGCACTGGACCTGGGCCTGGCCGACCGTTTCCTGGGTGAGCACCAGCAACAAGCACTGATCGAGGAGTTGTTGCAGCTCAACTGGCAAGAGCAGACCGCCTTGCAGCTCAACAGCCTGCTCAAGGCCGAACAGCACCGCGCCTGGGGACAACTGCCCGAAGGCCAGTGGCTGGCACGGCGCACCTTGATCGACGAAGTGCTGGATGTGGCCGACCCGGTATCGGCATGGCGCGCCTTGTGCGGCCTGGCCCGGCATGCCGACCCCGTGGTGGCCGCCGCTGGCAAGCAACTGCGCGAAGGCTGCCCGCTGACCGCGCACCTGGTGTGGGCGCAGCTTGAGCGGGCGCGGCACCTGTCATTGGCGCAAGTGTTCCAGATGGAATACACCCTGAGCCTGAACTGCTGCCGTCACCCCGAATTCAGCGAAGGGGTACGGGCGCGCCTGCTCGACAAGGACAACACGCCACACTGGCACTGGCCGGATGTGGCGCAAGTGCCAACGGCTGTGGTGCAGGCGCATTTTGCCAAGGCGTGGGAGGGCCGCCATCCGCTGGCGGACCTTGCATGAAGCTCGCAACCGTTAACGGGCAGCGGCTCAGCGCTGCCAGTTACGGTCCCCGCCCCGCCCGCCGTCGGGCCGACGATCACGGTCGCGGTTGCCTTGGCCATTGGAGTGCCAGCGATCGTTCTGGGTCGGGCGCGGGCCTTGACGGTAGTCGCGCCGTTCACCCTGATGGCTACGGTAATCCTGCCGATCACGGTCGCGGCCATGGTCATAGCGCTGGCGGTTGCCGTAGTCATGCCGTGGGTTGCCCTGCCACTGCGGCGGCCGGCCCGGAGGCGGGCCTGGGCGGTAATGCGGCGCAGGCGGCGCGCTGTAGTAACGCGGGGCCGGTTGATAGTAATAGCGCGGCTGCGGCGCCACGTAGTAACGCTCCTGGCGGTAATAGCCCGGAGTCGCATAGCGTTCACTGCTGTAATAGTTGCTACCGTAATAGCTGTCGCTCTCGTAATAGGGCGCGCAGCCGGTGGCTAACAGAGCAAGCAGGACGATGAGAAGGATTCGTGGGGACATGGCGGCCTCCCGGACCGCTGAAGTGCCCGCATCAGCGGCGCTGACGGGCGTCGAGACAAGGCGATCGTCGACACCTGATAGGACATCGCTGCCAGGATTCAGTGCCATTTCGGCAACAATTTGAAACAGCTGCTCCGGCCTTGAAAAACATGCAGTTATTTACTGGCCACCTCTCTAGAATGTGGCCACCGGCACATATCACGGGACGATCATGCCTTCGCCTTCCGCGCTGTTTTCGCACCGCTCGCTGTTCCTGACGCTGCTGCTATTGCTCGGCTGCGGGTTTCTGGCCACCTCGCTGCTGAGCTACTACGCCTCGCGCGGGGCGATTCGCGACGGCATCATCAATACCGAACTGCCGCTGACCTCCGACACGGTCTATTCGGAAATCCAGAAGGACCTGGTCCGCCCGGTACAGATCTCGGCCATGATGGCCCAGGACACCTTTATGCGTGACTGGGTGCTGGCCGGCGAACACAACCCCGAGCGCATGACCCGCTACCTGAACGAAGTCATGGCCAGCCAAGGCACCTGGACCAGCTTTTTCGTCTCTGATCGCACCCTGACCTATTACCAGGCCAAGGGCGTACTCAAGCAGGTCAAGCCCGACGCCTGGCGCGATGCCTGGTACTTTCGCCTGCGCGCCTCGCCTGAGCCTTACCAGACCAACGTCGACCTGGACATGGCCAACCATGACAGCCTGACGGTGTTCATCAACCACCGCGTGCTCGACTACCAACAGCGCTTCATCGGCGCGGTCGGCGTAGGCCTGAGCGTCGCCTCGGTGGTCAAGCTGATCGACGATTACGAGCGGCGCTTCCAGCGCTCGATCCTGTTCACCGATGCCCAAGGCAAAGTGGTGCTGACCGGCTCCGAGGGCGGCCTGCACGGCCTGCGCGCGGGCCAGCAACTGGCCGACAGCGCCGAGTGGCAAGAGCTGCTGGCGCGCATGCCGACACCGACCGCCGGCAGCCACGAGTACACCGACAGCGACGGCCACAGCCACTTCCTGAATGTGCGCCAGTTGCCGGAGCTGGACTGGTACCTGCTGGTCGACAAGCGCGAGAGCGATGCCCTCGACCGCATCCGCCAGTCGCTGTACCTGAACCTGGCCATCTGCGCGATGATCACCCTGGTGGTGCTGTCCTTGCTCAACGCCATGGTCAAGCGCCATCAGGACAACACTGCCGCGCTGGCCACCCTGGACAGCCTCACCGGCCTGCCCAACCGCCGAAGTTTCGACCTGCTGGCCGCCCAGGCACTGACCGAGGCCCAGCGCGACAATGCACCACTGGTCGCGCTGCTGATCGACCTGGACCATTTCAAGGTGCTCAACGACACCCACGGCCACCTGGCCGGCGACGAGGTGCTACGCCAGTTCGCCAACGTGCTGCAAAGCAGCCTGCGCCAGTCCGACATCCTGTGCCGCTGGGGCGGTGAAGAATTCATCGTGCTGCTGCGCGAAGCCGAAGGCCGCCAGGCCATCGAGGTCGCCGAAAAAATTCGCCGGCGCACCGAACAGCTGATTTTCAGCTACGCCGACAAGCCGCTACGCCTGACCGTGAGCATCGGCCTGTCCGGCCTGCAACCCGACGACACGCTGCACAGCCTGCTGACCCGCGCCGACCATGCGCTGTATCGTGCCAAGCAAGGTGGGCGCAACCGCGTCTGCAGCGAAACACCCGGAACCCTGCATGACTGACAAAACGGCCTGCCCCGCCTGCGGCGCGCGCAACCAGTGCGGCCTGGCCGACCCAGGTACTGCCACCCGCGGCTGCTGGTGCTTCGCAGTGACCATCGACCCGGCCATTATCGAGGCCCTGCCTGCACATCTGCGCAACAAAGCCTGCCTGTGCCCGCAGTGCGCTGCGGTGGACGAGCAGCTCAAGGCAGCGCCCCCGCCTGCAGTTCGGTAAACTGCGCGCCGATTCCAGCGACCTGCAGCCCATGCGCCTCGACCGTTTTCTCACCAACCTGCCCGCCTACAACCGCCAGCAAGTGCGCCTGCTGCTGGTGCAACGGCGTGTGCGCCTCGATGGCGTGGTCACCGCTGACCCCCTGCACGAAGTACGGGAGTTCAGCCGAGTGGAGGTCGATGAACACGTGCTGCAAGCGGGCCGAGCGGCGCGTTACCTGATGCTGCACAAGCCGGCCGGCTGCGTCAGCGCGACCCGCGACCCGGTGCACCCCACCGTGCTCGACCTGCTGCCGGCCGAACTGCGCGACGAGCTGCACATTGCCGGGCGGCTGGACTACAACACCACCGGGCTGATGCTGTTGACCAACGACGGCCAGTGGTCGCGGCGTCTTACCCAGCCGCGCACCAAGCTTGCGAAAATCTACCGGGTGCACACCGAGGACGAAATCGGCGCGCATTACGTCGAGAAATTTCTTCAAGGGTTCTATTTTGCCTTCGAGGACCTCACCACACAGCCCGCCCAGCTGGACATCCTCGGCCCGCACGAGGCGCGCCTGGCAATCGTCGAGGGGCGCTACCATCAGGTCAAACGCATGTTCGGGCACTTTCAGAACAAGGTCATCGCGCTGCACCGCGAACGCATGGGGCCTATCGAGCTCGACGCCGGGCTGCTGCCAGGGCAATACCGGGATTTGCGGCCCGATGAAATCGCGGCGATCTGACTTTCTGTAGCCCAATGGGCGAGGCCTGCCACGCAAACGATTGGGTAGCCCTCCCTTCGCATGCACTACACGACCGCCCGGCGGTCAGGGATAAAAAATCCCCCTGAAGCCCCTTGCGCGAGCCGCCCCCCACTGCTTGACTGCACTCTTGTCGGTCCGCATGTGACCAAGCAGTCACGCATGCAGTCCAAGACACCTTTTGCCGGCCACCCAGGGCCTTGATGCCTTGGGGCACGGCAAATTGCCCGCCACAACAATACCGTCGACTCAACGCGTCAAGGATCGACACAAGGGCCCACCGGTTTCAATTCCAGGCGAATGCCTACCTGTCATAAAGCACGTGCACCCTAGGTTTTGTTCGAAAGTGCCTGCGCGACAATCATGCCGCTCGGCGACTTTTCGTACAAAACCGAGGTGACGCGAATACCCTTTTTGCGCCAGGAGTCGATGACATGAGGCCAGAAATCGCTGTACTTGATATCCAAGGCCAGTACCGGGTTTACACGGAGTTCCATCGCGCGGAAGGCGCCGAGAAGACGATCATCCTGATCAACGGCTCACTGGCCACCACGGCCTCCTTTGCCCAGACGGTGCGCAGCCTGCACCCGCAGTTCAATGTAGTGCTGTACGACCAGCCGTATGCCGGCAAGTCCAAACCGCACAATCGCCAGGAACGCCTGCTCGACAAAGAAACCGAGGCGCACATCCTGCTCGAACTGATCGAGCATTTTGCAGCCGACCATGTGATGTCGTTCTCATGGGGCGGCGCCTGCACGCTGCTGGCGCTGGCGCATCAGCCACGCCTGGTGAAAAAGGCCATCGTCAGCTCGTTCTCGCCGGTGATCAACGAGCCCATGCGCGACTATCTGGAGCGTGGCTGCCAGTATCTGGCTGCGTGCGACCGCTATCAGGTGGGCAACCTGGTCAACGACACCATTGGCAAGCACCTGCCGTCGCTGTTCAAGCGCTTCAACTATCGGCACGTGAGCAGCCTGGACAGCCACGAGTACGCGCAGATGCTGCACCACATCAACCAGGTGCTGGCGCACGACCTTGAGCGGGCCTTGAACGGCGCGCGCAATATCAATATCCCGGTGCTGTTCATCAACGGTGACCGTGACGAATACACCACCGCCGAAGATGCCCGGCAGTTCGCCCGGCATGTCGGGCAGAGTCACTTCAGCGTGATCCGTGAGACCGGGCACTTCCTCGACATGGAACACAAGGGTGCCTGCGAGCAAACCCGCAGCGCCATGCTGGGCTTCCTCAAGCCAAGCGTGCGCCAGCCGCGCGCGCGCTACGCCCACACACAGGGCCAACATGCAGTGGCCATCTGAGCGCATCGGCGACCTTCAGCCCACAGTTACCCGCTGGCTGCAGGCTCGCCGACAAGCTTTTTTATAACGTGGGCTTCTATTTCGAAGGGAGTTCTGGTAAAAAGTCGTTCGCTGACGCGGGTATAGTTTAGTGGCAAAACGAAAGCTTCCCAAGCTTTAGTTGAGGGTTCGATTCCCTCTACCCGCTCCAACCGCCTATCTAGAGCCGCTCGGCTCGCCTCCCTAGTACCCAGCGTATTTCTTGCCAAGCGCCATGCTATGCCTGGCCGCGCGTTACAAGCCCCTGGTCGACCTGCCACATTTCAACCAGAATTTCAGCCAAATCTGGCGCATCTATCAGCTCTACGTCATCAACCGCGTGTGTGGTTGTGTGGCATGCCTGGTGTATACTTCTGCAGCAAACGGAGGGCGTATGACCAGTCTAATCAAAGCGTTTCGCTCAAACAGCAAAAGCGACTTCACCACTAAAGTTTTGAATCGCTACAGCTCGAAGAAAGCTGTGGGCAGCTTCGCTCGCGGCCTGTTCAGCACGGAGAATGCTGCTTCCATCAACGAGCGTTTTGCCAACGCAAAGCGTAAAGTGCAGGCATAGGGGGTAGCCGAGGGGAATCCCCCGAACTGGCCCCAGCAGCCTGCGCAGCCCCTTCAACCTCCGCCCCACCTTCCCCTCAGCACAACGGGGAGTACAACGTTGTCTATCAAAAGCTAGTCCCTGACGATACTGACATCGTTGGCCAGTTGGCCTACTGCTTGTACAAGCAGAGCAAGCAAAAGTACCTCCGCGAATTCCAGCGTCTGCACAACAGGCGGCCTACCGATGCCGAGCTTAGCATCCACGTGAGTTGCGCCGAGATACCAGCGCTCGATGACTACCGGGACAAAGCGACCCAAGTGATGGCTGAAGTCCTGGCCCAAGCTGCACAGGAAAAGCAGGAAGAACTCGAAAAGCATTTCAAGAAGCAACTGTGGGACTTCATCGACAGGCACGAACCCGAAACCCTCATTGAACGGGGATGGCGGGGCTTCAAAGGCTTGGTCTATGGAGGCGCTGGAGGCGTCTTGGGTAACCTGTTCACTACCGTGCTCGTACTACTGATTCTCTTCGGCGCCGCATCCAGCGCCACCCAAGACGAATTCACCAAGAGGGCCAAGGAAAACCTGGTTTCAGGGCTGGCCAAAGTGATGGGTGTCGCCGTCGACATCAGCGCCAAGGATGAGCAGCAACCTTCGCCCGCCACTGGCGCTGTGGATCAGCCCAATTAAACGGGCATGTAGCCAGAAACCATCAGGAGTGACCGGGCACAGCCAAAGCACTGACGCAGCCCGCTCACCGCTGCGCCACTTCTGCATGGGCCGACCAGCCACCGCCCAGGGCACGATAAGCCACAATCGCAGCACGCGCCGCTTCTGTTTGCGCAACCGCTCGCGCATCCGAAGCCCTGAGCAACTGCTGATCGGCGTTCAACACGTTTATGAGGCTTGCCGCGCCGTTCTCGAAGGCAACGAATGACGACCGCCGGGCGCGCTCCAGCGACAACTCGCCGCTTTGCAGTGTGCGGGCCTGGGCCTGGCGGTTGACCAACGCAGACAGGGCGGTTTCGACGTCTTGCGAGGCACTCAACACCGATTGCCTGTAGAAGGCCAGCGCTTCAGCTTCGCGCCCTTTGGCCTGGTCTATCTGTGCGTTGATGCGGCCAAAGTCAAACAGCCGCCACCTCAGGCCGAGCAAAACGGCTGATTGATTGGCATCGCCGCTGAACAGCGTTCCTGCGGACGTGGAGGCACTGCCGATCAGGGCGCCTAACGAGAACTTGGGGTAGTACTCGCTGATCGCACTGCCGATCATGGCATTGCTCGACATCAGCCTGCGTTCGGCAGCTATCAGGTCGGGGCGACGACGCAGCAGATCAGCCGGTGCGCCGATTTGCGCAAGCGCAGGCACCTGTGGGATGGGCGACTCAGTTGCCATCAGCGTTCGATGGGTACCCGGCGCACTACCCAGCATGACATCCAAGGCATTCAGTGCAGCCTCCAGGCCCGCGCGCAAAACCGGCACAGTCGCCTCGACCTGCGCCAGTTCGCCCTCGGTTTGGCGAACCTCGAAATCGGCCGCCACACCTTTGCGGTTGAGCAGGCTGACTTTGGCCAGAAGGTCCTGTTGCGTTTGCACCTGCTTGTGCGCAATCGCCAGCCGCGCTTGCAGCCCCCTCACCGTGGTGTAGATGTCTGCGGTTTGCGCCGCAACGGCCAGACGCGTTGCAACCGCCCCCGCTGCAGACGCCTGGTACTCGCCAAAGGCCGCTTCACGGTCACGTCGCAGCCCGCCAAACAGGTCGATTTCCCAACGTGCACCCAGGTCGAGTTCATAGCTGTTGCCGTAGCGGTCATAGCCAGGCGTTGAATTCAGTACCTGGCCCAGTGGCGTTTCCACCGACTGGCGCGCGCGAGCAGCCTGGCCATCCATAGCCGCCGACGGCACCAGGGCGGCGTTGGCTGCCCCTAGTACAGCGCGGGCCTGCACGACACGGGCTTGTGCCTGCGCCAACTGCAGGTTCTGCTCAAGTGCCTGGTTGACCAGCCCGGTCAACACAGGGTCGGCAAAGCCCTCCCACCAGGTGTCGAGGTTGACGGGCGGGGCACCACTGGCGGCATTCACCTGCGCCGCGGTGATGTAATGATCGGCCAGCGCGAGCTCTGGCTGTTTATAATCCGGGCCAACCATGCACCCTGCGGTGAGACTGGCGCTCAACAGCAGGGCAAGCGTTCGATAGGGCAGCATGATGATTCTCGTAGACCAAGAAGGGTTGTGACCATATTATATTTTGGTCACAAACTGTCAATCAGTTCCAGGATGCTTCAAGAATGACTAAATCTTCTCCACCCTCGCCGGCGCGGGGGCCTGCTGACCACGACGTGAGGGATCAGATCATCCAGGCGGCCATGGAGCACTTTGCCCATTATGGCTATGACAAGACCACGGTCTCGGACCTGGCCAAGGCAATCGGCTTTTCAAAGGCCTACATCTACAAGTTCTTTGAATCCAAGCAAGCCATCGGCGAGGTGATCTGCTCCAGCCGACTGGCGCTGATCAGGCAGCGCATCGAAGTCGCCACCGGCGATGCGCCCACTGCCTCGGAAAAGCTAAGGCGTCTGTTCCGGGCCATTGCCGAGGGCGGCTCGGACCTTTTCTTCCACGACCGCAAGCTCTATGACATAGCCGCCGTGGCATCGCGCGACCAGTGGTCGTCGGTCAAAGCCCATGAAACCACCATCAGCCAGGTCATCCAGCACATCCTTGCACAGGGGCGCGATGCCGGGGAGTTCGAGCGCAAGACCCCGCTGGACGAATCGACCTTGGGCATCTTTCTGATCATGCGGCCGTACGTGAATGCCGCGCTGCTTCAACACAACCTGGACACACTGCAGGACGCGATCATCCAGCTGCCGGCCTTGATACTCAGAAGCCTCGCACCTTGAACGATCGTGACCATTGACAGAAATGGTCACCAGTATAAAAATGGGATTCCTATGTCGCCTTTCGAGAAAGGGATCCCATGCGCCTGCGTCCTGCCGCAATAGTCGGTTGCCTACTGCCACTCACCCTCGTAGCCTGCGGCGATTCAGCCCCTGCCAAAGACCCGCGCGACAAGCCGCCGGTGGTCAGGGCAGCGATCGTGCAGGACGCGGTGGAGCCTGCACGTTCATTTACTGGGGTAGTGGTCGCTCGCACCCAGAGTGACCTCGGCTTTCGCGTCTCCGGCAAGGTTCTGCAACGCCTGGTCGACACCGGCGAAACCGTCAAGCGCGGGCAACCTTTGATGCGCCTGGACCCGGTGGACTTGAACCTGCAGGCACGCGCCCAGCAGGAAGCGGTGACGGCGGCCCGGGCCAGGGCCCGGCAGACCGCTGACGACGAAGCGCGCTATCGCGGGCTGGTGGCCGAGGGCGCGGTCTCGGCCTCGGCCTACGACCAGCTCAAAGCGGCGGCCGACTCGGCAAAGGCCCAGCTCAGTGCCGCCCAGGCACAAGCTGACGTTGCCAGAAACGCCACTGAATACGCCGTACTGCTGGCCGATGCCGACGGCGTGGTGATGGACACCTTCGCCGAACCCGGCCAGGTCGTCGCTGCAGGCCAGGCCGTAGTGCGAGTCGCCAAGGCCGGCCAACGCGAAGCTGTCGTGCACTTGCCCGAAACCTTGCGCCCAGCGCCTGGTTCCACAGCCCTTGCAACGCTGTTCGGCAAGCCCGCGCAGCCCTTTCCCGCCAAACTGCGCCTGCTTTCCGATGCCGCCGACCCCACCACGCGCACGTTCGAGGCCAGGTACGTGCTGACCGGGGCGTTGGCGAGCGCACCACTGGGGGCAACCGTCACGCTTGATATTGCCAAGCCAACCAGCACTTCCCAGGCCAGACAGGTGCCCGTCGGTGCCCTCTTTGACCAGGGCGCAGGTGCAAGTGTGTGGGTGATTGCCGGCGAGCCGGCCAAGGTGACCCAGCGCGCGGTCGAAGTGCTGAGTGTCAGTGACGAAAACGCGGTCGTGAAAGGTGAGCTGAACCCTGGCGAGCGGGTGGTGGCACTGGGTGCGCACCTGCTGCGCGACGGAGCCGAAGTCATGGAGCAGCCTCAGGTCAACCAGGCCACGGAGCAGCAGCGATGAGCCAGCCGCGTTTCAACCTGTCGGCGCTGGCAGTGCGCGAGCGCTCGATCACCCTGTTTCTCATCGTGCTGATCGCCTTCGCCGGCACCCTCGCCTTTTTCAAGCTGGGCCGCGCCGAAGACCCGCCCTTCACCGTCAAGCAGATGACCATCATCACCGCCTGGCCCGGCGCCACCGCGCAGCAGATGCAGGACCTGGTTGCCGAACCCCTGGAAAAGCGCATGCAGGAACTGCGCTGGTACGACCGCAGCGAAACCTATACCCGGCCTGGCTTGGCCTTCACCATGGTTTCGCTGCTGGACAAGACCCCGCCTTCTGCCGTGCAGGAAGAGTTCTACCAGGCCCGCAAGAAGGTCGGTGATCAAGCCACGCTCATGCCTGCCGGTGTGGTTGGCCCTATGCTCAATGACGAGTTTTCGGACGTCACATTCGCCGTGTACGCCCTGAAGGCCAAAGGCGAACCCCAGCGCGAACTGGTACGCGATGCCGAAACCCTGCGCCAGCAACTGCTGCACGTGCCCGGCGTCAAGAAGGTCAACATCATCGGCGAGCAGGCCGAGCGGATCTTCGTGTCGTTTTCCCATGACCGCCTGGCCACGCTCGGGGTCACCCCGCAGGACATTTTTGCCGCGCTGGGCAGCCAGAATGCGCTGTCGCCGGCAGGCTCCGTTGAAACCAGCGGCCCACAGGTGGTGGTCCGGGTCGATGGCGCCTTCGACCAACTGGCAAAAATCCGCGAAACGCCGGTGGTGACCCAGGGCCGTACGCTCAAGCTTGAGGATGTGGCCACCGTCGAACGCGGCTACGAAGACCCGGCGACATTCCTGGTACGCCATGACGGGGAGCCTGCGCTGCTGCTGGGCATCGTCATGCGCGAAGGCTGGAACGGCCTGGACCTGGGCAAAGCCCTGGAGCTGGAAACCGCCCGGATAAACGCAGGCATGCCATTGGGCATGACACTGAGCAAAGTGACCGACCAGGCGGTAAACATCACCTCGTCCGTCGACGAATTCATGGTCAAGTTCTTCGTGGCCTTGCTGGTGGTGATGCTGGTCTGCTTCGTCAGCATGGGCTGGCGCGTCGGCGTCGTGGTTGCAGCGGCAGTGCCCTTGACCCTGGCGATCGTGTTCGTGGTGATGGCCGCAACCGGCAAGAACTTCGACCGGATCACCCTCGGTTCGCTGATCCTGGCGTTGGGGCTGCTGGTCGACGATGCAATCATCGCCATCGAAATGATGGTAGTGAAAATGGAGGAAGGCTACGACCGGATCAAGGCGTCGGCCTATGCCTGGAGCCATACCGCTGCCCCGATGCTCGCCGGCACCCTGGTCACCGCAATCGGCTTTATGCCCAACGGTTTTGCCCAGTCCACCGCCGGCGAATACACCAGCAACATGTTCTGGATTGTCGGCATCGCATTGATTGCATCCTGGGTGGTGGCGGTTGCCTTCACGCCTTACCTGGGGGTGAAGTTGCTGCCCCAGATCAAGACGGTCGAAGGCGGCCACGCGGCTATCTACAACACTCGCCACTACAACCGCTTCCGCGTTTTGCTGGGCTGGGTGATCGCCCACAAATGGCTTGTGGCAGGCACGGTGGTGTCCACGTTTGTCATTGCCGTGCTGGGCATGGGGCTGGTGAAGAAACAATTCTTCCCAACCTCCGACCGCCCCGAAGTGCTGGTGGAGTTGCAGCTACCCTACGGCACGTCCATCGAGCAGACCAATGCCACCGCAATCAAGGTCGAGGCCTGGCTGCGCAAGCAGGAAGAAGCCAAGATTGTCACCAGTTACATCGGCCAGGGCCCCCCGCGCTTCTTCCTGGCCATGGCACCTGAGCTGCCAGACCCGTCCTTCGCCAAGATCGTCGTGCTGACGGAAAACCAGGAGGCTCGCGAACGCCTCAAGCATCGCCTGCGTGAGGCAGCCTCGGAAGGTTTGGCGCCGCACGCTCAAGTGCGGGTCGCGCAACTGGTGTTTGGCCCGTATTCCCCCTACCCCGTCGCGTACCGGGTGATGGGCCCGGACCCCGCTCAACTGCGCCAGATTGCAGCACGGGTTGAGGCCGTGCTGCACGCCAGCCCGATGATGAAGACCGTCAACACCGACTGGGGCCCACGGGTGCCTACGCTGCATTTTGCCCTGGACCAGGACCGCTTGCAGGCGGTTGGCCTGACGTCCGCCTCGGTGTCGCAGCAGTTGCAGTTTCTGCTGAGCGGCGTGCCGATCACCTCGGTCAGGGAAGACATCCGCTCGGTGCAGGTGGTCGGCCGCGCCGCCGGCCAGATCAGGCTCGACCCTGCGCAGATCGAAAACTTTACCTTGGTGGGCGCGAGCGGCCAGCGGGTGCCGGTTTCACAGATCGGCAAGGTGAGTATCCGCATGGAAGACCCCATCCTGCGCCGCCGCGACCGCACGCCGACCATGACGGTTCGCGGCGATATCGCCGAAGGGCTGCAACCGCCTGATGTATCCGCGGCCATCTGGAAAGACCTGCAGCCGATCATCAGCTCGCTGCCGCGCGGCTACAAAGTCGAAATGGCGGGTTCCACCGAGGAATCGGGCAAGGCCAGCCAGGCAATCGTTCCGCTGCTGCCGATCATGATTGCCCTGACATTGCTGATCATCATCCTGCAGGTGCGCTCGATCTCCGCCATGGCCATGGTGTTCCTGACTTCGCCGCTGGGGTTGATCGGTGTGGTGCCGGTATTGCTGCTGTTCGGGCAGCCATTCGGGATCAACGCGCTGGTTGGCTTGATCGCGCTTTCCGGGATTCTGATGCGCAACACGTTGATCCTGATTGGCCAGATTCAACACAACCAACTCGATG
This sequence comes from Pseudomonas sp. SWRI51, assembly GCF_014268825.1. Lineage (NCBI taxonomy): Bacteria > Pseudomonadati > Pseudomonadota > Gammaproteobacteria > Pseudomonadales > Pseudomonadaceae > Pseudomonas > Pseudomonas sp. SWRI51. Next base: position 24,801 of record NZ_JABWRG010000055.1, read on the forward strand.
GCCTTGAGCCCTTCGACGCCGTGGTGGAGGCCACGGTGCAACGCGCACGGCCGGTGCTGCTCACGGCGCTGGCCGCCATCCTGGCGTTCATCCCGCTGACCCACTCGGTGTTCTGGGGCACCTTGGCCTACACCCTGATTGGCGGCACGCTCGTGGGCACCATCATGACCCTGGTGTTCCTGCCGGCGATGTATTCGATCTGGTTCAAGATCCGCCCGCGGGTGGCCCACACAGACGCTGCACAACCTGCCTGAATTCACATTCCAACCGCGCACTCCCGGCGCTAGCCGAAGGGGGTGCGCATGGTCCTACGAGAGGTCGAAATGGCTGCCAATCTGTCGCAAAAACGAATCGTGGTAACCGGTACGGGCGTTGTCAGCCCGCTGGGTTGCGGCGTCAAGGAAGTGTGGCGCCGGCTGCTGGCCGGCCAGTCAGGCATCCGCGCCCTGCCCACTGATGTGGTCGACGGCACAGGCGTGTCGGTGGGTGGCCGCGTGCCTACGCTGGATGAGGACGCAGCGGCCGGCTATCAGCCAGAGCGCGTGATCCCCGCCAAGGAACGCAAGAAGATGGATCGCTTCATCGAGTTCGCGCTGGTTGCCGCCGATGAAGCATTGCAGCAAGCCGGCTGGCACCCCGAGAGCGCGGCAGAGCGCGCGCGCACCGCCACCATCATCGCCTCGGGCGTTGGCGGCTTCGGCGCCATCGCCGATGCAGTACGGACCACCGACACCCGCGGCCCGCGCAGGCTGTCGCCGTTCACGGCGCCCGCGTTTCTGGCCAACATGGCCGCCGGGCAGGTCTCGATCCGCTACGGCTTCCAAGGGCCGCTGGGCGCACCCGTTACCGCGTGCGCAGCCAGTGTGCAGGCCATAGGCGATGCGGCTCGGCTGATCCGCAGCGGTGAAGCGGACATCGCCATCTGCGGTGGCACCGAAGCCGCAATCGACCGCGTGACCTTGGGTTGCTTTGCGGCAGCTCGCGCACTTTGCACCGGCCATGCAGACGCCCCGCAAAAGGCCTCGCGCCCCTTCGACCGTGAGCGCGAAGGCTTCGTCATGGCCGAAGGGGCTGGCCTGTTGGTGATCGAGTCGCTGGAACATGCCCTGGCCCGCGGTGCGGTGCCATTGGCCGAGCTGGTCGGCTACGGAACCTGCGCTGACGCCTACCACCTGACTGCCGGCCCCGAGGACGGAAGCGGCGCCAGGCGCGCCATGCAACTTGCCTTGCAGCAGGCAGGCGTGGCGCCTGAAGCGGTGGACCACATCAATGCCCATGCAACCTCGACCCCGGTGGGTGACGCTGGCGAACTCGCCGCCATACGCGCTGTGTTCGGCAGTGGCAGTGGCGTAGCCATCACTTCGACGAAGTCGGCAACCGGCCATCTTCTCGGTGCGGCAGGTGGCATCGAGGCCATTTTCACGGTGTTGGCGCTGCAAGATCAGGTCATGCCGCCCACGTTGAACCTGACGCACGCCGACGATGCCGCCAGCGGGCTTGATCTGGTTGCACTCAAGGCCCGCAAAAAAACCATCGAGTACGCGCTATCCAATGGCTTCGGCTTTGGCGGGGTCAACGCCAGCGTGCTGTTCCGTCGCTGGGGGGCAGGCGCTTGAACAGCCACAGCGGCAACCAAGCCCGTACTGATGACGGCGAGGCGCAAAACCCAGGCGGCCTCACTGCCAGGGTAATCATTCTGCTGGCAGCACTGGCAGCGATCAGTAACCTGTCGACCAACATCATCCTGCCCGCTTTTCCGGATATCGCTCGGCAACTCAAGGTTGCCCCGCAAGCACTGGGGCTGACGCTCTCCAGTTTCTTCATCACCTTTGCCTTTGCCCAGCTAGTGGTCGGCCCGCTTGCCGATCGCTATGGACGCAGGCGGCTGGTGTTCGGCGGCTTGATGATTTTTGTGCTGGGCACGTTCTGGGCGGCGAACGCCCAGACCTTGGACATGCTGATCCTGGGACGGGTGATTCAGGCGGTCGGCGTCTGCGCGGCTGCGGTTTTGGCACGCGCGATTGCAAGGGACCTCTATGAAGGTGAGGCGCTGGCCCGGGCGATGTCGCTGACCATGATCGCCACCGCGACAGCTCCAGGGTTCTCACCCTTGCTTGGCAGCCTGCTCAACAGTGCACTGGGGTGGCGAGCGCTGTTCGTGACCGTAGCCATCGCTGCGTTACTCATCGCAGTGTTCTATCTCAAAGGTATAGGGGAAACACTGCCACCAGCACGCCGCACCGCCCAGTCGTTGGCAGCCATCTTGAATACCTACACAAGGCTCGCCGGCAACAGACGCTTCATACTCCCTGCGCTCTCTACCAGCTTGCTGATGAGCGGGTTGTTCGCCTCTTTTGCCGCCACACCGTCGCTATTGATGGCTGGCATCGGCCTGTCGTCGCTACAGATGGGGCTGTACTTTGCAGCAACCGTGTTCATTGTCTTTGCGGCAGGCCTGGCGGCGCCGCGCCTGGCGCATCGCTACGGGAGCAAACCCGTCACGCTGCTGGGGCTGGTCATCGCATGTGTGGCAGGCGCACTGCTTGTTGCAGGCCCCGCCGACCCGGGGTTAGGGTGGTACACCTTGTCAATGGTCATGTTCCTATGGGGCATGGGGCTTGCGAACCCATTGGGAACGGCACTGACCATGAGTCCATTTGGCAAAGAGGCCGGCCTGGCGTCAGCATTCCTGGGCTTTCTGACCATGGGCCTTGGGGCCGTTTCTACCTGGGCCATTTCAACCCCCGGATACCCACCTGCGGTGGTACTGGGGATCACCCAAAGCGCTGCATGTGCACTGGCCATCCTTTGTTTTTCAATCTACATGCGCCCAAGCACAGAGCCGGCAAGGTAGCCGCGCGTGCTGGCTTGGCCGTATCTGCACCTTCCTTGACCTGGCCCATCACCACCTGCGCGCTGATCGGGTTGAATGCCGGCCGATTGCGCGCTTGCAAGCCAAGGGGCTTGCAGCGCATAAATGCCGACGTTCCCTGAAACATTTCCAAAGGACTGTTCATGTTTCTTTCCCGCTGGCTGCCGGGCCTTGCCAACCTGCTGCACTACCGCCGCGAGTGGTTCCACGCCGACCTGCAAGCCGGGCTTTCGGTCGCCGCCATCCAGATACCGATCGCCATCGCCTACGCCCAGATCGTCGGCTTGCCGCCGCAATACGGGCTGTATGCCTGCGTACTGCCGATGATCGTCTACGCACTGATCGGCAGCTCGCGCCAGTTGATGGTCGGGCCCGATGCGGCCACCTGCGCCATGATCGCGGGGGCCGTGGCGCCCTTGGCCATGGGCGACCCGCAGCGCATCGCCGAGCTGTCGGTGATCGTCACAGTGCTGGTGGGGGTGATGCTGATCGCTGCCGGCCTTGCCCGCGCCGGGTTTATCGCCAGCTTCTTTTCGCGGCCGATTCTTATTGGCTACCTCAACGGCATCGGCCTCAGCCTGATTGCCGGGCAGTTGTCCAAGGTGGTGGGGTTCAAGATAGAAGGCGATGGTTTCATTCTCAGCCTGATCAACTTCGTCCAGCGCCTGGGCGAAATCCAGTGGCTGACCTTGTTCATCGGTTCCGCGGCACTGGCCCTGCTGATCTGGCTGCCACGGCGCTATCCGCGCTTGCCGGCCGCACTGGTGACGGTGGTCGCGTTCACCGCGCTGGCCGGGCTGTTTGGCCTGGACCGCTTCGGCGTGGCGATACTCGGGCCGGTGCCGGCGGGCATGCCGGAGCTTGCCTGGCCGCAAAGTAACCTCGCCGAAACCAAGAGCCTGCTACGCGATGCCTTGGGTATCGCCACCATCAGTTTCTGCAGCGCCATGCTGACCGCCCGCAGCTTCGCAGCCCGGCACGGCTACGCGATCAACGCCAATCATGAATTCGTCGCCCTTGGCGTCAGCAACCTGGCCGCCGGGATGTCCCAGGGCTTTGCCATCAGCGGCGCCGACTCGCGTACGGCAGTCAACGACATGGTCGGCGGCAAGAGCCAACTGGTGGGCATCATCGCGGCCCTGGTGATCGCGCTGATCCTGATGTTTTTCACCGCGCCCATGGCGTGGATCCCGCAGGCGGCGCTCGGCGCAGTGTTGCTGATGGCCGGCTGGGGGTTGATCGATGTGAAATCGCTCAAGTACATCCACACCCTCAGCCGTTTCGAGTTCTGGCTGTGCCTGCTGACCACCGTTGGCGTACTGGGCCTGGGCGTGCTGCCGGGCATCGTGTTCGCGGTCACCCTGGCCATCCTGCGCCTGCTCTATAGCATCTACCAACCGACCGATGCCGTGTTGGGCTGGGTGCCGGGCATCGAGGGCCAGGTGGACGTGCGCCAGCACCAGGACGCCCGGACCGTGCCGGGCCTGCTGGTGTACCGCTTCGACGACGCGATCCTGTTCTTCAACGCCGACTACTTCAAGATGCGCCTGCTCGAAGCGGTGCAAGCCCAGGAGCACACGCAAGTGGTGCTGTTCGATGCAGAGGCGGTGACCAGCATCGATGTCAGCGGCATCGCTGCGCTGCGCGAGGTGCGCGACACCTTGGCAGCCCAAGGTATTCACTTTGCCATCGCCCGCGCCCGCGGCACCTTCCTGCGCATGCTGGTGCGTTCAGGCATGGCGCGGGAGATGGAAGACCGGCTGCTGTTCGGCTCGGTGCGGGCCGGTATCCGGGCGTATCGGGTGTGGCGCAACAGTGAGAAGCGGCGCGATCAGTAGCCCAACGTGCGCAGCAATTGCCCCTCGCTCTGCGCCACTGGGCGCCCGTAGAAACGCATCAGCTCGCCGGCGCGGTTGGTAAAGATGCCGTCCACGCCGGCTTTCATCGCCCGCTCGAAGTCCACGGCGTCGTCCAGGGTATAGGCGTGCACCAGCAAGCCGCGGGCATGGTTATCCTCGATCATCCAAGGCTGAATCAGGTCGGCGTAGCTTTGTTCGCCAAGCGCGTTACGCGTGGCCGAAGGGCCGGTGCCTATGGCGCCGCCCGCCTTGGCGTAGTCCAGCCAGCGCTCGAATTCGGCGTGGTCCTTGGGTTGCTGCTGGGCGTAGAACGCCGCTTTGTCGTCATCGGTGGTACCGGCGAAACTTCTGCCCGAGGCAGGCTCGATGCCGCCTTTGCCAACCCACAGCAACAAGATCTTCGGCGCTTGCGGCATGGCTTGGTGCAGCAGCTCCAGGCTGTGCCGGTCGAAGGTCTGCAACACTACACGGCCCGGTTGCTCCAACCAGCCGCGCGCGGCCAGGCGCTGTTTGAGGTCTTCCTCGATGCCTGGAAACTGCGCGGGTTGCTTGGTCTCGATGTACAGCCCTGGCCGGCGCTCAGGGTTGCCTTCAGCGATATCGATCACCTCATCCAACGTGAGAATGCGCAGGTTGCGGTACGCTGCACGGGCGCGCTCGGGGTAGACGCGGTTGAACCAGCTGCCAACATCCAGCGACTTGAGTTCGGCCAGGGTGAAAGCGCTGACCGGGCTGCCCTGCCGCTCGGGGAAGAGCTCGGCAACGTTGCTGGTGCGGGTGAGTACATCATCGTGCACGGCCACCAATACACCGTCGCGGGTGCGCTGCAGGTCCATTTCCAGGTAGTCGGCGCCGATCTCCCGAGCCAGCAGATAAGCGGGCAAGGTCGACTCCGGTGCATCGTAGGAAGCGCCGCGATGGGCGATGACCGCGGGGTTGGGGATGCCATGCGAACTCACCGCAGCAGATGCCAGGGTCACGACGGATAACAGTGCGGCCAGGGTGAACGAATGCATGAAACAGTTGCGCATGGAGCAGTCCTCTTGTGTGCGGCAGCTGCATGGCCGCAGCCAACGGGCGCACATCATCGCCATCTCGCCCCTGCGTCCACAGGGGGCTTTGTTTCCCTGTGTGGCCACAAGCCACGCACATTGAGCATTGCATGCTAAAGTCGCGGCGTTTTCCGCCACACCTATGGACCTGCCGATGCCCGCACACGACCTGCCCTCCTGGGCCGACCTCAACCAGCGCCACCCGTGCAGCGCCCTGTTGCTGGGCAATGGCGCCAGCCGGGCCGTGTGGAAGCCGTTCGGTTACTTCTCATTGCATGAGCAGGCCCAGCGTGCCGGGCGTAAAAAAGGCCTGGCCGTCAGCGACATGGCGCTGTTCAAGGCCTTGGCGACCGAACTGTTCGAGCCGGTGTTAAGCACCTTGAATCAGACGGTGCGGGCTAACGCGGCGCTGGCGATCAGCTCGACCGCGCCCCTTAACCGCTATTACTCGATCAAGGAAGCACTGATCCACGCCGTGCGTACCGTACATGTGCCGTGGTCACGGGTGCCGCAAGCCACCTTGACCAGCATCAACCAGGCGCTGCGCCAGTTCCGCAGCGTCTACACCAGCAACTACGACCTGCTGCTGCCTTGGGCTGTGCAACAGGCCCCGCAGGGGTTTGCCGAGCTGTTCGATGAACAGGGCTTTTTCGATGTGCGTCGCACCCGCACCACCGGCACCCGTGTGTTGCACCTGCACGGCGGGCTGCACTTGCTGAAGCTTCCCGACGGCACTACTCGCCAGCGCAGCGCAGACGCCGCCGAATTGTTGGACGGTTTTGCGGTGAACATTCCTGGCGAGGTGCCTTTGTTCGTCAACGAAGACCGCAGTGATGAAAAGCTGCGCGCCATCCGCCACTCGGACTACCTGAGCTGGAGCCTTGGCGAACTGGCCCGTGAGAATGAAGGGCTATGCCTGTTCGGCCAGCACCTGGACAGCAGCGACCAGCACTTGCTCGATGCCATCCGCCAGGCGCGGCCCAAACACCTGGCGATTGCCATCAGGCCACTGAACGAAGCGTCCATCCTTAACCAGAAACAGCACTATATCGACAGGTTCGGCGACCTTGACCAGATTTCACTGCACTTTTTCGATGCCAGCAGCCACCCATTGGGGCACGCGGAGCTGGCGATCAATGCACCGCTTGGGTTGCATTAAAGAAGGCATTGCCAGCCACTAACCCACAAGCGGCGCGGTCTTGTGTAGGAGCGGCCTTGTGCCGCGAAAGGGCTGCGAAGCAGCCCCAGCGATTCTGCATGATGCCTGGATCCTGGGGCTGC